>CAYWAB010000057.1:0-15402 GCA_964456105.1 uncultured Christiangramia sp.
TAAAATTCGTGAGGCTCGCCGGGAGGATATGAAAGCAGTACTGGAGCTCATCAAAGAACTGGCAGAATATGAGAATCACCTTGATGATGTTGAGGTTACTGTGGAAGACTTGGAAAAAGAAGGATTCGAGGAAGGTAATTTTAAATGTTTTGTTGCTGAAGTCTCTTCCCGGATCGAAGGAATGGCATTGGTTTATTTCAGATTTTCCACCTGGAAAGGCCGTACAGTACATTTAGAGGACCTTATCGTAAGAAAGAATATGCGAGGAACCGGTCTCGGTGGAGCACTATATCAGGAAGTGGTAAAATACGGACACGAAAATGGAGTAAAACGAATTGAATGGGTGGTTTCTGAAGGAAACAGGAACGCCATCGAATTTTATGAGAATACTGGTGCGCAGATAAAAGAAAGCTGGAAAACCGTACATATGGAAGAGAGTGGGATACAGAAAAACGTAAAGAAGAAGTGATCAGGGTTTTCAAGTTTGGAGGAGCTTCCGTTAAAGATGCTACCGGTGTACGCAATCTGATCAAGGTTTTAAAGGAAACAGGCAGCGAAAAAAAACTTATAGTGGTCTCGGCTATGGGTAAAACCACAAATGCCCTTGAAATCGTTGTACAGGACTATCTGGATAGTTTTTCCGTTCCCATGAGTTTGAGACCAGTAAAAGAATATCACCGTGAGATCATGGAGGGTCTTTTCCAAAGCAAGGAGGAGCCTGTTTTTTTTAAGGTGGAAACTCTTTTTACAGAGCTTGAAAATTTTTTACAGCATAATAAATCTACTCAATACGACTTCGTCTACGACCAGATCGTTAGTTATGGTGAACTTATTTCTACCACGATAGTCACTGAATATCTTATTTCCCAAAATATAGATGCCACCTGGCTTGATGCAAGAAATTTTATAAAAACCGATAGCACCTATAGGGACGCACAAGTAAACTGGGATAAAACCCAGCAACTTATCAAGGAGAACATTGATGAGAAAAAACTCAATGTGATCCAGGGCTTTATAGGATCAGACCCCAATAATTTCACAACGACCTTAGGAAGAGAAGGGTCAGATTATTCTGCAGCGATACTCGCTTACTGTATGAACGCGGAAAATGTGACTATCTGGAAGGATGTTCCTGGAGTTTTGAATGCAGATCCCAGATTTTTCAAGAAAGCAGAACTCCTCAACCAGATCTCTTATGAAGAAGCTATAGAACTTGCTTTCTACGGAGCGTCGGTTATTCACCCAAAAACCCTACAACCACTGCAAAGGAAGGAAATTCCACTTTATGTTCGTTCATTCCTTAATCCTTCCGGCGAAGGGACTGCGGTGAGCAAAGGCCGTACTCTATCTCCGGCAGTACCTTGTTTCATTGTTAAAAAGGATCAGGTACTTATTTCCTTATCCTCCCTTGATTTTTCTTTCATGGTCGAAGAAAATATTTCGGAGATCTTCCGGCTTTTTCATCAATATCAGATGAAGGTGGACCTCATCCAGAACTCCGCTATCAGTTTTAAGGTTTGCGTTGATAATAAATTTAATCAACTTGAAAAATTGATCCAGCATCTTAAAGCCAGGTTCAAAGTGGACCATAAAAAGGGAGTTTCTCTTTATACTATCCGCCATTTTACAGATGAGGCTATTAAGAATCTTGAAAAGGATAAAAAAGTACTTTTAAAACAGCTAACACAAAATACGGTACAAATGGTTACCGAAAACTAAGTTTTGATTTCTTACTTTTATAAACAAACCAATCAATTATGGGAATCGTAAGTGCCAAAGAAGTTGCAAACGTTATGAATCTGCGAAAGTTTGGATTCCTTGGCACTGGTATAGGATGGCTGGTTCTTAAAACCACCAAACTCTCCAGGATCAATAAGGAATACGAAAAGCGTAAGAATCTTAAAGGCACACATTTTATTGAATCGATCCTAAAGGAATTTGATATCGATTATGAAATTCCAGAAAAAGATCTGAAACGAATTCCTAAAGAAGGGCCTTTTATAACCATATCCAATCATCCCTTAGGTGGAATAGACGGTATGATACTTATGAAACTGGTCCTGGAAAAGAGACCGGACTACAAGGTAATCGCTAATTTTTTGCTCCACCGTCTCGATCCTTTAAAACCTTTTATTCTTCCGGTAAATCCGTTTGAAAATCATAAAGATGCCAAATCAAGCCTTGGCGGAATGAAACAGGCGATGGCTCACCTGAAGGATGGTCACGCTTTAGGGATTTTTCCTGCAGGGGAAGTTTCTACTTCCAGGGATAAAAACTCTATTGTAGATAAGCCCTGGGAGCCTTCGGCAATGAAACTTATCCAAAAATCAAAAGTTCCGGTTGTTCCCATATATTTCCATGCCAAAAACAGCCTGTTCTTTTACAGACTGGCTTCGATAAGCGATATTTTGAGGACTGCTAAACTTCCAAGTGAAATGCTTTCTCAGCATCGGAGAAAGATCAAAGTAAGGGTAGGACATCCAATTTCTGTAGAAGATCAGAAAGAACATACAAATCTGGAAGCTTATACTGCTTTTCTTAGGAGGAAAACCTATATGCTGGCCAATGTTTTCGAAAAAAAGAAATTATTGGGAAAATTACCTAAAAGCCTGAAAATCCCGAGATCACCTAAAGAAATTGCAGAAGAAACCAATTCAGAATTAATGGCAATGGAAGTGGAGAATTGTCGAAAAATGGACAAACGTTTGCTTCAGAGTAAGAATTACGAGGTTTTTCTTGCCAAAAGAGAGATCGTCCCAAATATCTTAAACGAGATTGGCCGACTTAGGGAAATCACTTTCAGGGAAGTGGGTGAAGGTACCAACAAAAGTATTGATCTTGATGGCTTTGACGAATATTATCATCATCTTTTTCTTTGGGATAACGACGCTCAAAGAATAGCAGGTGCATACAGAATGGGAATGGGAAATGAGATCTTTACCAATCATGGGATCGATGGATTCTATTTACAGGATCTTTTCCGTTTTGAGCCCGAACTGTATAAAATGATGAGTCAGTCCATAGAAATGGGCAGGGCTTTTATTATCAAGGAATATCAGCAAAAACCTATGCCGCTTTTCTTATTGTGGAAAGGGATAGTTCACTGCACCCTGCGTTTTCCGGAACATAAATATCTTATTGGGGGAGTTACTATAAGTGATAAGTTCAGTAATTTCTCAAAATCCCTCATGATAGAGTTCATGAAATCCAATTACTATGATCCCTATGTAGCGCAGTATGTAAGACCGAAGAAGGAATTTAAAGTAAAACTCGAGGATGCTGATAAGGATCTTGTTTTTGATGAAAGTGAAGCCGACCTCAACAAGTTCGATAAAATTATAGACGAACTGGAAACTGAAAATCTTCGATTACCAGTTCTCATCAAAAAATATATAAAGCAGAACGCAAAGGTGGTCGCATTCAACGTAGACCCCCTATTTAACGACGCAGTAGATGGATTAATGTATATTCGTATTGCAGATCTTCCTGAAAGCACTGTAAAACCCGTGATGGAGGAATTCCAAAAAGAGCTTGAAGAACGGGCTGCAAATAACGGAAATTCATTTTCGTAGAGGGATACTCCTAAATTCCGGAAAAATTAGAGGACGAAATCCCTAGCTGAAAAAATTCAGATTAGACCTGGTATCCTGTTAAGAATCTGTTATTCCTGAGCCGAGGTCCTTTTTTCCGCCTTTGCTTTTTTATCTTAGAAGTAAACTTTTGAAAATGGAAAATATATTAATAGCCGGCGCGACCGGACACACAGGAAAAAGAGTAATTGAGATACTAAACAATTCTCAAAGCTTTAATCCCCTGGCACTTATACGAAAAGAAGAACAGCAGCAGCAATTCGATGATATGGATGTGGAAACGGTAATGGGAGATCTCGAAGGAGACGTTAGCCATACCATGAAAGGAATAGATAAAGTAATATTCGCTGCAGGTTCCGGAAGCAAGACAGGTCCGGAGAAAACTATCGCGGTAGACCAGGAAGGAGCGAAAAAACTTATCGATGCCGCCAAAAAAGCAAAAGTGAAGAAATTCGTAATGCTAAGCGCGATGGGTGCGGATGAGCCTTCAAAAAATAAAGACCTCGAACATTATCTTAAAGCTAAAAAAGAAGCTGATGAATATCTTATGGATAGTGGCCTGAATTATACCATTGTCCGTCCCGGTTCACTTACTGATGATCTCGGTCTTGCAAAAGTAAAAGTAGCAAAAGGATCCTTAAACGAGCGTGGTGAAATATCTAGAGATGATGTCGCATTTATACTGGTGATGTCTCTTGCAGATCCTCTAGTGAAAAACATGGTATTTGAAGCGATAGAAGGAGAAGAGTCCATAAAATCAGCATTAATAGAACTAAGTTCTCTGGGATAAGATTAAGATGGAATTGGAACAAAAAAACCATGCTAAACGCATGGTTTTTTATTTCTACCTCAAAAAGTTACTGATCCAAAAAAGCTTTATCTACAGGTTCCCAAAGTTCTATCTTATTCCCCTCAGGATCCATGATCCATCCAAACTTACCATAATCATAAGTTTCCATTTGACCTACAACCTCTACCCCTTCATTTTTAAGAGTTTCTAATAATCCCTCAAGGTTCTCCACCCGGAAATTCATCATAAACTGTTTTTCTGAAGGCTTGTAATAATCGGTATCTTCCTTCATAGGGCTCCACTGTGTGGAGCAGTCGTTTCCTTCTTTATCCTTCCACCAAAAGGTACATCCATACTGATCTGTATCCAGACCCAGATGCTCATTATACCAATTCTTTATGTGGTCCGGATCTTTTGCTTTAAAGAAAAATCCTCCCAGACCTGTAACTCTTTTCTTCATAATTTCTATTTTTCACCATCACCTTCTCCAAATTCAGCGATGATCTTATCTGCTATTACCTCAGCAAGCTTTTCATGAGACTCTTTGGTCCATCCCGCAACATGCGGACTCAACAGCGTATGTGGCATAAACATCAATTCCCTTAAAGCATCAGGAATAGGATCTGCCGCTCGCAAGGCTACATTTTTCTGATTCGAAAATAGGCTCTCAAAAGATGCTTTTTCATATTCGAGAACGTCCAGTCCTGCCCCAAGTATCTTTCCCTCCTTTAAGGCTTCCACAAGATCTGCTGTTACCACGTTCTTTCCCCTTGCTGTATTGATAAACCAAAATGGTTTTTTAAACCTCCCTATAAACTCCTTGTTTATCATCTGGTCAGTTTCTTCTGTCCATGGAACATGAAGGCTTAAAACATCAGCCTTTTCAAATAACTCCTCATATTCTACCTGTCTGGCATTTTCATCTTCAATCCCGGATTTAATATCATAGAAAATAACATCTACCTCAAAACCTTTAAGTTTTTTGGCAAAGGCTTTTCCCATATTTCCATATCCGATTAGACCTACCGTTTTTCCATCAAGTTCGACACCTCGATTTTCTTCCCGCTGCCAAAGTCCTTCACGTACTTCCTTATCTGCCTTGTTAAGCCTGTTGAAAAGCGATAAAAGCATTCCTAAGGAATGTTCTCCCACAGCATTACGGTTACCCTCCGGTGCAGAGAAAAGCTTTATTCCGTGCTTTTCAGCATAATCTACATCAATGCTTTCCAAACCGGCGCCAACCCTGGCAATGAACTTTAAATTAGGTGCCGCATCAATAAATTCGCGATCTATCTTATACCGGCTTCTAATTACAATGCCATCATATAAGTGCTGATTCTGTAAAGTTTCTTCTCTTGATTGTTCGTAGCCTTCAATATTGTGGTGTCCTGCCTCCTCCAGTTTCCTCATTAAAGTTGGATGATTGGTGTCGGCATGCAGAATGATCATAATTATTCTTTTTCTAATTAATAAATAGTATAGCAATCTCTTTATTTCCGGGTTTAAACCGCAAAAAAGAACATGCAAAGTTAAAAAGAATGATTTTTATTGATCTAAGTTTTAAGATTCCTTTCTAAAAACCAAGAATGGTCTGGGATATATAGAAGAATATAAAGATCCCGAAAATATCGTTACTGGTAGTAATAAACGGCCCCGTAGCAATAGCAGGATCCACTCCCTGTTTATCTAGGATAATAGGAACAAAGGTTCCTATAAGGGCTGCGATTATGATCACGATAATCAGTGAAAGCGCTATGGTAAGACTCACGAGCTGAGGCAAACCGGTTATTAAACCAAATACGATCACCAAAGCTCCCAATGCTACCCCATTTATAAGGGTAAGACCAACCTCTTTCAGAAGCCTTTTCAACAAGCTACCTTTAAGATTATCGTTCGCCAGACCCTGCACGATTATCGCACTGGACTGTACCCCAACATTTCCTGCCATCGCTGCAATAAGAGGAGTAAAGAAAAAGAGCTCGACATAGTTTGACAGGGCTTCATCAAACCCCTTCATTACATATACAGCGCCTAATCCCCCGAACAACCCAAGAATGAGCCAGGGTAATCTTGCCCTTGTCAACCTCCATATACTTGCATCTGCTTCGACGTCTTCAGAGATACCGGCGGCCATCTGATAATCCTTTTCAGCCTCTTCCTTGATGAAGTCAACAATATCATCAATGGTGATCCTTCCAACCAGACGGTTCATTTCATCCACAACAGGGATTGCTTCAAGATCATATTTTTGCATGATACGAGCCACTTCTTCGCCTTCGGTATGCACGTTAACATAATCTACGTTTGGAATGTAGATATCGCTAATATTCGCATGGCTAGGTGCCGTAAGTAAATCTTTAAGGGAAAGGCGACCTTTTAATTTATTCTTCTCATCCACTACATAAATGGAATGAACCCTGGTCACATTTTCAGCCTGTTTGCGCATTTCGGTCATACAACCGGTAACGCTCCAGCTTTCACTAACCTTAACCAATTCCTTTGCCATAAGACCACCTGCAGAATACTCGTCATAGCGCAATAGCTCAACAATATCATCAGCATGCTGCTCATCGGTCATTTCAGAAATTACGTCCTGCTGTAATTCGAGGGAGAGTTCCGAGATGATATCGGCTGCATCATCCGTATCCATCTCGTTCAGTTCTTCTGCTATTTCCTTGGCAGAAAGTCCTTCGAGTATCCTTTCACGCTTGTCTGGCTCCAGCTCCATAAGAGCTTCTGCAGTCTTTTCACTATCGAGCAGTTTAACAATGTAAGTAGCATCCTCATTGTCAAGTTCGGTAAGAATTTCGGCAATATCGGCGTGGTGCACCTCTTCAAGATGCAACAGCAATTCCTCGTCTTTCTTTTCTTCAACGAGGTATTTTATCTTCTCTATTAACTCTTCACTAATCTGAAACTGCATACGGCTCAATTTTTTGTGTCAGTTCTATAAACTGCTGGAAACCGAGTTGTTCCGGCCGAAGGCCAAAGATAGCATCTTCCCTCAAATTATCAGGAAGATTAAGACTTTTTAAACTATTTCTAAGGGTCTTCCTTCGCTGATTGAAGGCGGTCTTTACCACACGAAAGAATAGTTTTTCATTACAAGGCAGATCATAGTCTTTCTTTCTGGTTAATTTCAAAACACCACTATCTACTTTAGGCGGGGGATTGAAAACCGCTGGAGGAACTGTAAAAAGATATTCTGCCTCATAAAATGCCTGAACCAATACACTCAATATTCCGTAGGTCTTATTCCCTTCCTTCTCGCAGATCCTTTTTGCCACCTCTTTCTGGAACATACCGGAAAATTCCGGAACCTGATCCCGCAGTTCTAGCACTTTAAAAACAATCTGACTTGAAATGTTGTAGGGGAAATTCCCGATAACAGCGAATTGTTCTTTTCCGAATATTTCAGAAAGATCATATTTAAGGAAGTCCTTTTCATGAATTCTTCCTCTAAGATGTAAATAGTTACTTTCAAGATATTCCACGCTCTCGGTATCGATCTCTATGACATGAACTTCAATATCCTTCTCCACTAAATATTTGGTAAGAACCCCCATCCCGGGACCAATTTCCAAAACCTTGTCATATCCTTCATAAACAAGAGTATCCGCAATCTTACCGGCGATATTCTCATCGGTAAGAAAATGCTGCCCAAGATGCTTCTTGGCTCGTACTGCAGACTCCTCCCGCCTTGGAGTTTTATTGAATTGAGTTTTGTTCCTTTTCATAAAGTTGGTTTAATTCCCCTGGGGAGAATAATGATAAGAGCAATATTACTGTTCCGTTATTACTTCGAGTTCTGTTCTAAAAGCCACGAATTTACCTTCGAAAGCTTTAGAGCGGGAACGCAACTTCTCGGCATCCTCCGAATAATATCTTTCGAGCATTTCCTTATTTTTAGTGGTATACTGTACAGAATATGTAATTCCTCCCATTGGTTCTTTTACCAAGACTTTTGTCATAAGAGCTTTGGTGAATTTCTTAGTATCCAGCATCTCAGGAATATGCTCTTTCTTCATCCAGTCTACCCATTCGTCGTGAATATCCTCCTGAACGTTTATGGTAACGTTATAAATAATCATAACCTAAATTTTTATGGAATTATTCGATAATATCTCCGCGAAGCGTTCTATACTTTTTACGGGCCTCCACGAAGTAAATACTGTCGGCAAAGTTAAAGATAATTTGCTCGTAAAGATTTTTGGCCTTCTCAGGATCATTTAACTGGTTGACATAAAGCTCTGCAAGAAAATAATGAGCATTATCTGCAAGAATATCCTGCCCGAAGGAATTGATTATTTCCAGGTAATTATTCTCTGCTTTTCGATAATCATTTTGTTTCTCGTACAATCTTGCCTGACTGAAAAGTGCTTCATCCTCAATTTTTTCCCCTTTATGATTGATCAAAAGAGAATCAAGGGCCTTTATAGCTTCGGTATTTTTCTGTTGAAAAGCAAGAAGATCAGCCCTTGCAAATTTCTTTAAAGCTGTTTGTGTGGAATCTTCTATCGAATTATCACTAATGAGCAAACTTAACTCCATGGCATCATTAGCTATTAATTGGGACGAAGACTTCTTCAAGATATCCAGCTGAGTTTTAGCCCATTTAAAATCTCCTTTAAAATAGCTTGTTTTAGCCACTTTGAATCTGGCATTCTGGGCCATCTCATCATTTTTTACAAGATTCTGAACCTGCGAATAATAAAGTAAAGCTTCATTGAAATTTTCCTGAATCACCAAAATATCGGCAAGGGCCATTTTTACTTTGGCAAGATCAAATTTAGTAACAGGCATCTCTGCTGCAGCCTTTAAAATTCTTATAGCTTCATCATGCCTGTCAAGTTTTGAAGCCAGGAAATTTGCAAAATCAATTTGAAGATCCAGGGTTTCTGGAGAATACCCGTATTCACCTAATAGTGTCTTGAAATCATTCTCGATTTCAGAAAAGTTCTCGGCAGTTGATGATTCCAGCTTTAAGCCTATCAAAAAATGTCTTGCCTGGAGATTAAAAGTGGGGGAAGGAGATTCCTCGATCGCATATCCTATGATCTCTCTCGCTTCTTCGTATTTCTCTGCCTCCTTTGCCATAACGGCAAGGTTTAGAATTCCCTGCAGATTATTTGCATTTCCTCTTTTATAAATTGCTCTTTCCTGGGTAAAGGCCTTTCCAAATTCCCCTTGCTGAACAAACAACCAGCTTAACATTTCATTGTAAAGCAATGCAGGGTTTTCCTGAAGTCTTTTCAGTAATAATTTTCTAAAAATGATATTAGGTTCAGATTCAGGATCGTCAGTGATATAAGTATTGAACTCACGATTAGCCAGACCGTAGAATTTCATGTCTCCTTCTATTAGGTCCAGATACTTGGTGAACATTTCTTCAATTTTACCTTGTTCTCCATATATCCTGGCTAATTGGAGATTATAGTTGCTGTCAGCATTCAATTCCATCGCTCTCTCGTAGGCTTTAGCAGCATAGTCTAAAAGATTATACTGCTCGAAACTATTGGCAATGGAATAGGCATAATTAGGTCTGCCTTCTATAGATTGAAGAGCCTCATCATAAAATTGAGCGGCCTTTTCGTTCTTGTCCTGAAGTTCAAAATTATGACCAATCTCAATAAGAATTGAAGGATTATTTGCAGTACTCCTCAGGCGTTCAAACAAAAGTCTTTCCGCTGTTTCAAAATCTTCAAGCTGCTGATGAGAAGATACCATCCCTTCAAAGAAAACCGGATTTCCGGGGTTTTGCTTATAAAGACCCTCATAAACCTTCAAGGCCTTTTCGTACTCACCCTGGTCAAAAAAATTCCTGGCCAGTTGGTCATTCTGAGCAGATAGACCAATCGTCGAAATGAGAACTATAGCGATAAAAAGAAAACAGCGCATATGTAAATATAAACATTTGCGCTGTTTTTAAGAATATGTAAAATGTATTAATCGATTTTATCGAAACCGCAGTAAGGAACCAGTACTTCAGGTATTTTAATTCCTTCAGAGGTTTGATAGTTTTCGAGTATCCCGGCCAGTACTCTTGGAAGTGCCAGCGCACTACCGTTAAGGGTATGAGCCAGCTCCTTGTTATTTTCCTTATCCCTGTATCTTAATTTTAATCTATTAGCCTGAAAACTTTCAAAATTAGAAACAGAACTAATCTCCAGCCAGCGATCCTGGGCTGTAGAAAAAACTTCGAAATCGTAAGTCAGTGCAGAAGTAAAACCAAGGTCTCCGCCGCAAAGTCTTAATATGCGGTATGGTAATTTTAGCTCCTTTAAAAGGCCTTTAACATGCTCTAACATAGTATCCAGGGCAGCATAAGAATTTTCAGGAGTCTCAAGTCTTACGATCTCTACTTTATCGAATTGATGCAGTCTATTCAATCCACGAACATGAGCTCCATATGATCCTGCCTCCCTTCTGAAACAAGGAGTATATCCTGTGCACAGGACAGGGAAATCCTTTTCATTCATCAAATTATCCCTAAACATATTGGTTACAGGAACTTCAGCGGTTGGGATTAGGTAAAGATCATCCTCAGTTATATGATACATCTGCCCTTCTTTATCCGGAAGCTGGCCCGTCCCAAATCCTGAAGCTTCATTGACGAGTAAAGGCATCTGGTACTCAGTATACCCTGCTTCAGTAGCCTTATCCAGGAACCAGGAGATCAAAGCTCTTTGTAAACGAGCCCCTTTTCCTTTGTATACCGGAAACCCTGCTCCGGTAATCTTATTCCCCAGCTCAAAATCTATGATATCATATTTTTTCGCAAGCTCCCAATGAGGAAGTGCTCCCTGTTCCAAGTGCGGAATATCGCCTTCTTTATAGATCTCTTCGTTATCCTCCTCATTTGTTCCTGCAGGAACAGATTCATGAGGAATATTTGGTATGGTATATAAAAGATTCTGAAGTTCTTCTATGGTTTCCGAAAGCTGTTCAGAAAGTTCTTTGGATTCTTCTTTTAAACGGCTGGTCTTTTCCTTAAGCATATTAGCTTTTTGATGCTCTCCATTTTTGAAAAGTAACCCGATCTCTTTGGACATCTTGTTGGAATTGGCAAGAGTATCATCAAGCTTTGCCTGGGTAGACCTTCTTTTTTCGTCGAGGCTTAATACCTTTTCGAAAACATCTGCTGCATCAAAGTTCCTCTTTTTAAGAGCTTTGATGTATTCATCTTTATGAGCTGCAATATTTGAAACCTGTAACATAAGGCCGTAATTTTTTATTTGCCGTTAATTTTTTCTAAGCAGCAAATGTAACAAAAGCAGGTAAGAAAATTAGTCTTGCGCAGAAGGTAAAATCCAATCGTGATGCCCAAAATGATTCCATTTTTCAGCGGCAAGATCTACAGTTGGATCTATGAATGAACGGTAAGGCTTACCATTTACAGTTATTTTGCAATCTACATATACCTCTACTTCCCCTCCTCTATCCTTATAATCTTCTTCAAGGCGCTGTGCGAACTGCCAGATAAGATCAGGTTTTCCGATAATAGCACGCAATTGTTTTCGGGATAAATACTTTTCTTTATCAACGAAGATAGTATCTGAAGCGCCTTTTTCTACTACTTTAAAAGTGACTTCTCCACCCTTACCCCGAAGCATCATTCTCCAGCTGAGGCGATGTCCCTCTTCCGTCCATAGTACATCATCCGGAATAAACCAGTGTCTTATAGGCAAGCCTATCTGAATAATGAACCAGACGCTCATTACCACTATTAATAAATTTCTGTAAGGAGGCACTTTGATCTCTCGTTCATCATAATGTTTCTTTTTGTTAAGAAGGAAGATCGTATTGATCTTTTCTGAAGGAAAAAAGAAAATACAGAAAGCCAGTGACATATAGGGAAAGATCCCTATCTGGAATATAAAGCTATTGAAAAGATGAAAGAAGATCGCCGCGATAAAGGCCGGTAATCGTGTTCTTTTATATAAAAGCAACGGGATGATCAAAAGATCGAAGATCAATCCGAAATAAGCGATGGCATACCTCACCCAGCCTTGCTGAAGAAAATCGCCTACCAGCCAGTAATGGGACTTGGACTGCATTAATAAAGCCGGGAAACTGCCATCAAGCCAGTCCGGATAAAATTTTGCCACAGAAGCATAGGTGTATACTATCCAGAGTTGAAGTACAATGACAACCCAAACCCATCTGGGCATCGATATCCTGCTTATCGAAGGTTTTATTTTTGCATCCAGGGAGAACCAGCGATGTGCTGGTAAAAAGCTCATTATAATAAGAATGAGCATCAGTAAATAATAATGATTATTATAAGAGGATTTCTGCATCAGGTAGACTGCAGACCACATAATGGTATAAGCAATAATACTAAGCCGGTATTTGTAACCCAGCATCACGAAGATTCCAAAAACTCCCATCACTGCATAAAACCATATCATCCCATTATCCGGCAGAGGCTGCAGAAATTCAAATCCTATAAAATTGAAGGTAAACTGGGGTTCTATAAAGGTTCTTCTCACCCATCCGGTGAGGATCGCACCAAAACCTTCAATGGCAATCAACAGACCGAATAATGCTCTGAAAACAACTAAAGCAGAATTATCGACCTGTTTAAAGAGCCAGCGATTAAGCATAATTATCTTTAATGTACTGCTCAGAGAAGGCTCGATCCTGCTTCATCGCCAGTTTCAGATCCTCGACCGAATCAAATTTCTTTTCATCACGGATCCTCATTAGAAGTTCGACCTGAAGTTCCTTTCCATAAAGATCCTTATCGAGATCGAAAAAAAAGGACTCAATGGTCTTCTCTTTCCCATTTACTGTAGGATTAGTTCCTATATTCATCATTCCAAAAACAGCCTCACCGTCTATGTTCGTTCGCACCACATAAACTCCATTTTTTGGAATAAGCTTATAATCTTCCCTGATTTCGATATTGGCGGTAGGGAAGCCTAATTTTTTTCCAATTCCGCGGCCTTTTACGATTATTCCTTTAAGACTGAAAGGATGTTCAAGATAACGGTTGGCCATTTCCACTTTTCCTTCTTTAAGGGCGTTCCTGATTTTAGTGGAACTAACCGCTACCTGCTCTACATCCTGCTGACTTATCTCTTCTACATCGAAACCAAATTCTTCCCCGAATCTTTTCAGATCTTCGATATCTGCAGTACGATTACGCCCGAACCTGTGATCGTAACCTATGATAATTTTTTTTGCTTTAAGCTTATTAACCAGTATATCACGAACAAATTCCAGGGCAGTAAGCCTTGAGAACTGATGGGTAAAAGGATGCACCACCAGGTGGTCTATTCCTGTTTGCTCCAGAAGTTGTTTTCTTTCTTCGATAGTATTGATAAGCTTTATCCCGCTTTCTTTTTGCAAAACCATTCTCGGATGAGGGAAAAAGGTAAGCACTACTGAATCCAGGTTATTGGCATTTGCAGAATTTACAAGTCGCTCGATAATCTTTCTATGACCGGCATGAACTCCATCAAAGGTGCCAATGGTCACTACCGTCTGCCTATCGCTTACAAAAGAGTTTGCTCCTTTATGTTCTATCATTTATCTACTGTTTACCTATTCTATTTCCAATAATAAATAGGTCTTACTTTTGTCATTTCCCGTTAAATTCGTTCATGGTGTTCGAAACACCGGCGGTTCCAAAAGATCTTATCAGCTCTGCCGAAGTTTTTAAGCGTTCAGGAAGCTTTTCCTCCTCCTCTGGAGACCACTCTCCTAAAACGTAATCTATCTGCTGACCTTTAGAAAACTTATCGCTTATTCCAAATCTGAACCTGTTATAATTAGTGGTATTAAGCTGATTCTGAATATCCTTTAATCCATTATGTCCTCCGTCGCTACCTTTCGTTTTCAACCTCAAGGTACCAAATGGAAGGTTAAGATCATCAGTGACAACAAGCAGATTATCCAGAGCGATCTTTTCCTTTTGCATCCAGTAATTCACCGCTTTTCCACTTAGGTTCATATAGGTACTTGGCTTCAGCAAAACAAAAGTTCTTCCTTTAAATCTAAAGCTCGCGACATCTCCCAGCTTTTGCGTCTCAAATGACACTTCCTGTTCCTTGGCAAGTTCATCCAGTATCTTAAAACCGATATTATGCCTGGTGTTTTCGTATTTAGGACCAATATTTCCCAGACCTGCGATCAAAAATTTCTTCATGGGGTCAGTTTTTTCCGCGGCCTTCTTCTTGCTTAATATCCTTCCGAAGAATGATAACATCTAATTAGTTTTAGTAAAGATAAAATTAATCAGATACTTTTAAATCAGAAAAGCGCAAGCGGACTTTAAAATTCGTTCCAATAAAAAAGCATTCCGAAATCCGGGATTACCGGCACGGAATGCTTATAAAAATATTTAAAGAAAATCTATTCTTTAGACTCTTCAGCTGCAGTTTCTCCTTCTCCTGCTTCTACTTCAGAAGCTGGCACTTCATCTGCTGCTACTTCATCTTCTTCATCTTCTTCAAGATCTTCAATGATGTTACGTGAAGTTCTTACCTGACAGATTACTGTGTTATCTGGATGCTGGATCTTGTAATCCTCGCTTGCTACCGCAGTTACATATAGCTTCTGACCAATCTTAAGTTTAGTCACGTTTGCTACGATATAATCTGGAAGATCTCCCGGCAATCCTCTTACCTTAAGACGACGCAGGTTGTATCTAAGTACACCTCCATTTTTAACCCCTCTGGCAATACCTTCGGTATGGATAGGAATTTCCATGGTAATTGGCTTGTCTTCGAATATCTGATAGAAATCCATGTGCAGGATAGCATCAGTTACAGGATGAAACTGAATATCCTGTAAGATAGCATCGTAAGATTCTCCACTCTTTAATTTGATTTTTACTGTGTGTACGTCTGGCGTATACACTAAGTTCTGGAACGCTATTTCCTCTGCTGCAAAGTGTAGTGGATCACCTTCTACCCCGTACAATACGCAAGGAACCTGTCCAGCATTACGCAGTGCTTTAGTTGCCTTCTTGCCTACGCTTTCTCTTTTAGATCCGTTGATCGTAATTGATTTCAT
>CAYWAB010000058.1:0-15309 GCA_964456105.1 uncultured Christiangramia sp.
CTGATGCTTCCCTCTATTATTTTAGTGGAGATAATACTTCGATCCCTCTCGACGCATTTATAAACGACCCTAACCTCGATTTGAGCAATGTAAGGTTTAGGTGGGTATTTAAAGGAACCAGTTCGCTAAGCGTTTGGGCCATGGATAATATTTCTGTCCAAAAAGAAACTTATGTTCCAACAGAAATAGAATGGACCATTGGAATTGGGGATCCTGATGAAAATCCCATAGCCGTAGGTGAAACAGAATCTGACTACAGCTGGGTCACCACTATTCCTGGACATCATCAGTTTGGAGGGACTGCGCTGGTTAATAGTTGTAGAACCTATACTGAAGAAGGTACCGGTCTTATAGATATTTATGTATCCAACTCTTATGCCGGGGAAGATATCATTCATACCAGTGAAGAATGTGGCAACAATGTTGTGCAATTGAACGCATATGATAATTCAATTTCTGCCAATGAGAATGCAGCTAAAGGAGCCTTTCCACAAATTCCGGAAAATTGTACAGGTTGTGATAGTCCCGGTTCAGGATCCGTAGGCACATGGACGGCAGTAAGACAAGACGGAACTTGCGGAGACTTTTCTTTTTCCGATATTAATGATCCTGACGCAACTTTCACGGCCGGAGGAGGAACTTACATTCTTACCTGGACGGTAGACGGTTGTCATACGGATGTAACCGTAACGATAACAGATTGTGACACAGTGGATTTCGATGGAGTAAATGACCACGTAGATTTTAAGAACAATTATAACCTTAATGGAGCCTTTAGCATCGAAGCATGGGTAAAACCGAATTCAATTTCAGGTACACGTACGGTTTTCTCGAAAAGAGATGGTAACTATTCAGGAACAGCAAAAGGCTATGACCTTAAAATAAAAGACGGAACTGTTTCTTTTAACTGGGACAAAACCGGATCTATCGCTTCACCACATAAGATCGCCGCTGACAGATGGTATCATATAGCTTTGACCCATTCCGCGGAAGGGGAGTATAGATTATACATCGATGGTATCCTTGTGAAATCGATTGCCGGAGGATCCCCTGGTCAAACTGATTATAGAGCATTACTGGGAGCCATGGATAGCAATACCTCAGATCCTAAAAACTACTTTCACGGCTGGATCGAAGAAGTTAGGATCTGGAATAAAAAATTGGTGCCGGATCAGTTGCATTTGATAATGAACCAGCGAATCAATAATGAATGCACAGGCGCAGTAACCGGGGAAATCATACCTATTAACGTAGCTAATCTTTCATGGTCTAATCTATTGGGTTATTATAGATTGGATGACATTAGTTGTGGTTTCCTGAATCCTTTTACCGTCGATGGCACTACTTATATAGGGGTGCCCGGCCGACTGATGAATATTACAAGCGCCCAGGACTTCACAGCTCCTTTACCTTATATTTCCAATTCTAATGGGTCTTGGAGAAATGAAAATACCTGGCTACACCCTTCGGTATGGGATGCACCCAATTCAAAAGGAATCAATAATCAAGACATCAACTGGAATATTGCTATTCTCTCTCATGATATCTATTCCACCGCTCAGGATATCTATATGCTTGGGGTTATTTCTAATTCCGGCGAATTAAAAATGGATGGTAATGTAACCAGCGAAACCGGGCAAGGACTTACCATTACTCATTACCTGAAACTTGATGGTACAATAAATCTGGAAGGAGAGTCACAACTGGTACAAACCGAAGGCAGTATATTAGATGAAGCAAGCTCCGGTTATCTGGACCGTGACCAGCAGGGAACCGAAAATAGCTTCAACTATAACTACTGGACCTCACCCGTAAGCATTCAAAACACCCCCAATAATTCAGGCTTTCAAATAGCCAGTGTTCTCAAAGATGGAACAAATCCTGCAACACCTGGTCCAATATCCTTCAACTATCAGTATCACTATGCAGATCCCGCTTATACAGGAAATAAGAGAATAAGTTCTTACTGGTTGTATATTTTCCACGGTACTGCGGACAGTTACGGTGAATGGCACCAAATAAGTGAGACCGATCCACTATTTGCTGGTGAGGGATATACCATGAAAGGTACCTCAGGAAGTGCTCCTGTTTCGAACAAGCAGAATTATGTTTTCCGTGGAAAACCAAATAACGGCCACATTCAACTATCCCTTTCACCAGGTGAGAACAGATTAATCGGGAATCCTTATCCTTCGGCCATTGACGCAGAAGAATTTATAAAAGATAATCTAAAAGATGTTGCTGGCGGAAAAAACACTCAGAATATTTTTAATGGTGCTGTTTATTTCTGGGATCATTTTGGGCCAAGATATTCCCACTATCTGGAAGAATACGTTGGAGGCTACTCGGTTTTTAATCTTTCCGGTGGGGTTCCTGCGGTTTCCACAGACGAACGCATTGACGCCACGGGAGATACAGGTACTAAGAGACCTGGAAAATATATACCCGTAGCTCAAGGGTTTTTTGTTAATGGTGTTGTGGATGAAGGAATAGGAAACGTTACCATTGCGGGAGGAGACATAACCTTTAAAAATAGCCAGAGAGTATTTGCGAGGGAAAATTCCAGCAACCCTGGCAGCAACTCCCAGTTCATGGTTCATAATGGCCCGCCCACAAAGTCACAGGACGAATACGGAAATAAAATCAGTTCTACAGCTTCAAGGACGGCTGAACAGGCAAAATATTCTGAAGACACACGTTATAAAATCAGGTTGCATTTCGCTTCTCCTAAAGGATATCATCGTGAAATTCTTGTTACGGCAGACGCATTAACATCAAATGGATTTGATCTGGGCTACGACGCTCCACTTATAGAGAATAACGCCGAAGACATGTATTGGTTACTGAATGGATCAAAATTCGTTATACAGGCTGTTCCTAATTTCAATTATGATCAGGTCTTGCCGATTGGAATTAAAATAAGTCAGCCCGGTGAATTTAGTATCGCTATTAAAAAATTAGAAAACTTCCCAAAAGAAATAAACATTTACGTACATGACAAGGAGAACGATTCTTATCATAATCTAACGGAGGAAGCTTTCGTGAATAACTCTGAAGAAGGTTATTATGATGATCGCTATGAGATTGTCTTCTCAAAACCAGCGGAGCCTGTTACTGAAGAGCCGGTCCTTGATGGTAATTCGTCAATAAACACAGACTTTTTAAGCAACACTAAAGAGATTGTAATTACTAACAAAGACCTTATCCATATCAAGCAAGTTGAATTATACGGATTAAATGGACAGTCTATTGAAAGTTTCAGGGAGATCCCACTTCAAAAAACAGTAAAACTTAAAATAAAAAGACCACTAAGTTCTGCTATTTATATCGTAAGAGTTTTTACAGAGAAAGGAGAATATCCTAAGAAGGTGATCATTAAAAGATAATTCAGGACTTATATTTCATAGGTAAATAAACCACTTTTTTGGTATCGAAGAACTCCTCTTCAAAATAATCTGAAAGCTCAAAGATTTCTACAGTTCGGTAATCTTTGAGCTCTTCTGTTAGATCACCTCCTTTTAAATAAAGTATGCCATTTCTCCTGTCATGTCGGCTTTCTTTAGCGATTTTACCCTTGACCCATCTTACAAAGGTTGGCATTACGGCAACCGCACGACTGACGATGAAATCATATTCTCCCTTAATATCCTCTACTCTTTCGTTAAACGAGGTTACATTTTGTAAACCTAAGCCTTCGGTTACCTCGTTAACCACTTTGATTTTTTTTCCTATTGAATCGACCAGGTGAAATTCTGAATCGGGAAACAAGATCGCTAATGGAATTCCCGGAAAACCTCCGCCGGTACCAACGTCCATTATTTTAGATCCTGGCTTGAATTGCTGGATCTTTGCAATACCCAAGGAATGCAGAACATGCCGGATATAGATCTCATCAATATCCTTTCTTGACACTACATTAATTTTCAGGTTCCAATCCTTATAAAGATGTTCTAATTGTTCAAATTTATTGATCTGATCTTCTGTTAGATCTGGAAAATATTTTCTGATTAATTCCAAAAGCTTAAAGTTTGGTGCAAAAGTAATTAATTTTCTTTGCTATTTTTTTAGGATTAAAGTTCGATGGAAATTATAAAATTTTACCTTTGGAATTGCTTCCCGAAAAGGAAGAACGCGCACAAGAAAACACAGCTTTAGTAGAAACAATTAAAACTAAACTCATTATGCAGGAAAAATTATCAGACCGAATTAATTCTATGGCGACCTCTCAAACTCTTGCCATGGCAGCAAAGGCGCGTGAATTAAAATCAGAAGGAATAGATATCATAGGACTAAGCCTTGGAGAACCTGACTTTAACACTCCAGATTTTATTAAGGAAGCAGCTATCCGGGCCATTAATGAAAATTATAATTCTTATACCCCGGTAGACGGTTATGTAGAATTAAAAGATGCCATCATCAATAAGTTCAAAAGGGATAACAACTTGACCTATGACAGATCTCAAATCGTAGTTTCCACGGGTGCCAAGCAGTCCCTTGCCAATGTAGCAATGGTAGTTCTTAATCCAGGCGACGAGGTTCTATTACCCTGCCCATACTGGGTTAGTTATGCTGAAATTGTTAAACTCGCCGAAGGAGTACCAGTGGAGATACCTACAACTGTAGATACCAATTTTAAAATTACTCCACAGCAACTGGAGAATGCTATTACACCAAAAACGAAAATGATCTGGTACAGCTCTCCCTGTAACCCAAGTGGAATGGTTTACTCCAAAGATGAACTGAGGGCACTGGCAGATGTATTAAAGAAATACCCGGATATCATTTTAGTAAGTGACGAAATCTACGAACACATCAATTTCGTTGGTGGTCATGCATCTATGGCCGAATTTGAGGATATGTATGATCGTACAGTAACTGTGAACGGTGTATCCAAAGCCTTCGCAATGACCGGTTGGAGAATTGGTTATATCGGAGCCCCTTCTTATATCGCACGTGCCTGCAACAAAATGCAAGGACAGATTACTAGTGGTGCGAACTGCATAGCCCAAAGAGCCGTAATTACTGCACTGGATGCTCCGGTTTCCAAGATCAGTCATATGATAGACACCTTTAAAAGCAGGAGAAAACTTATCATTGATCTTTTAAACGATATAGAAGGTTTTAAAACAACAGAACCGGAAGGTGCTTTCTATGTATTTCCAAATGTTTCAGAATTCTTTGGAAAGACCCTTAAAGGACATAAGATAGAAAATGCCACCGATTTTAGCATGTTTCTTCTGGAGGAAGCTAATGTGGCCACAGTAACCGGTGATGCCTTTGGTAATCCAGAATGTATAAGGATTTCTTACGCAGCAAGTGAATCCCAGATAGAAGAAGCATTAAAGCGTATCAAGAAAGCCCTTAGTTAAAAATAAGCAACATATTGAAATTATAAAGCCGGCCGAAATAGCCGGTTTTTTATTACCGATTTCTCCAGAAGAAAGGAGTTAATAAGATGAGAACCGTGAAAAGTTCAAGTCTTCCAATAAGCATCAAAAATGAACACCACCATTTTCCGAAATCGGGCAGGGAATCAAAATTATCTACGGGGCTAAGAGCACCAAATGCCGGTCCTATATTTCCTAATGAAGAAGCCGCACCTCCAATGGAGGTTTCGAAATCGAGACCGAGAGAAGCCAGTACCACGGCCCCAATGATAAAGGACAACATGTAGAGGATAAAAAATCCAAGAATATTGAATACGATCTCTTTACTTATAGATTTACCATTAAACCTTACCGGTAAAATTGCATTGGGATGCAAGGTCCTTTTAAATTCGATCATCCCGTTCTTTATCATAATTAGATGACGCATAATCTTCACCCCACCCGCGGTAGATCCGGCAGAACCACCCAGGAAAAAGAGGCCGAAAAACAATATGGTAAGAAAAGGCGTCCACATGGTATAATCAGCAGAAACAAATCCTGTGGTAGTAACAACCGCTAACACCTGAAATAAAGCGTGTCGAAAAGCGCTCTCTCCTTCTCCCCAAAGCATTGGATGAGTTATGGATGAACTACTTACATCAGCTTCAAAATAGATAATCAAAGAAGAAATAGCGGTGAATCCGGCAATAAAAAAGATATACCATTTAAATTCGTCGTCTCTAAAAACTTTACTGAACCTCCCTTTAAAAGCAAAATAACTAAGAACGAAGTTACTACCGGCCAGGAGCATGAAAAGTATAACAATATACTGGATTAAGGGATTATCATTCCAGAAAGCCAGACTTGCATTTTTCGTGGAAAATCCTCCTGTAGAAAGTGTACTGAAAGCATGATTTATAGCATCAAAAAGGCTCATCCCGGCAACCCAAAGCAGAAGGGTTTCAGCGAGCGTATAAGTAACATAGATCAGCCATAATCGTTTTGCAGTATCTGTAATCCTTGGTTTAAGCTTATCTGCACTGGGACCTGGAGACTCAGCCGTAAATAACTGCATCCCTCCAATTCCCAATAAAGGCAGGATCGCGATGGCAAGCACAATGATTCCCATTCCTCCTATCCAGTGCGTTAGACTTCTCCAAAACAGGATCCCTTCCGGAATCGATTCAATATCATTAAGAATCGAGGCTCCGGTAGTAGTATAACCAGACATGGTCTCAAAAAACGCATTGGTAAAACGCGGTATGGATTCACTGATAACGTATGGTAAAGTTCCGCTTAGCGCCATAAAAATCCAGCCAAAAGTTACGATGATATAACCCTCGCGAATTTTAACTTCCTTGCTATGGCCCCGGGTGGTGAACATAAAAATTGTACCTACGAACAAAGTGATTAGAGCCGCGGTAGAAATTTCGAGAGTAACACCATCATTAAAATACCAGCTTACCAGGGTAGCGAGAAGCATGAAGCCCCCGTTGCACAGCAACAGCAATCCCATTACATGAAGAATGATTTGGTAATTTAGTCTTGGCATTACAGAAATAGTTTTTCTACTTTGTTTATTGATCTTGGAAGACAACAAACAACAATGCGATCCCCAGGCTTGATAAGAAAATCTCCTAAAGCGATCATTCCTTTTCCGTTTCTTATAATACCTCCGATTATGGCAGATCTAGGGAAATCAAGATCTTTAATCTTCTTGTCACTAACCTGGGATTGGGGTTTCACAATGAATTCCAATAATTCAGCATTCATATTGTTGAGTTTGGTCATGGCAACCACTTCCCCTTTTCTCACATATCTAAAAATATTATTGGCTGCGAGAAGCTTTTTATTAATTAGTGTATCTATTCCTATGGAATGGCTCAACTGAAAATAATCCATATTTTCCACGAGAGATATGGTCTTTTTTACGCTCTTCGATTTAGCTACCAGACAGGACATGATATTGGTCTCAGAATTTCCTGTAACAGCAATAAAGGCATCCATGTCGTGAATATTCTCCTCTTCAAGCAGTTCCACATTCCTTCCATCACCATTTATGATTAGGGTACTTGGAAGTTCATCTGCCAGTTCATAAGCTTTATCCTTATCCTTTTCTACCAGTTTAACATTGAAATTATTCTTTCCCAGTACCTCAGCGGTTTTTCTACCAATCTTACTTCCACCCAGTACCATGACATTTTTTATATCCTGCCTAACTTTGCCCGTTAGTTTGTAAAGCTCCTCTACTCCATTCTTAAGAGTTACAAAATACACCTGATCGCCTTCTTTAAACTGAGTATCACCCCTTGGTATCAAGGTGTATTGAGTACCAAACCTCTGGATGGCAATTGGAACAAAATTAAGTTCAGGGAAAATTTTAGCCGCTTCTTTAACAGTCTTACCCACAAATGTCGCAGTTCTGGAAAGGCTAACTCCAATCATAGTCAATGCACCTTCTTCGAATTCATAACTGTCATTGAAAGCCGACTGATTTAATAACAACTCGATCTCCCTGGAGGCTAAAGCTTCCGGAGAAATAAGCTCATCAATCCCAAACCTAGTAAAGCCCAGTTCACCCTGATTCTCAAGAAATTCGGTGTTGGATATTCGAGCGATTGTACGTTTGGCACCAAGCTGTTTAGCCAGAACACATACTGTAATATTGGTAGCTTCACTTGAAGTTACACTTATTACCATATCTGTATATTTGACTTGAGCTTCTTTTAAGATTCTAATGGATGAAGCATCCCCTTTTACAGTACGAATATCCAAGTGGGTATCGGCGTAGGCTAAATTATCCCTGTTTGGATCAATCAACGTGATATCTTGTGACTCAAAGGAAAGTAATTTAGCCAAATGAAATCCCACTTCACCAGCACCGGCGATAATTATCTTCATACAAAAAGCTCGAATTTAAGAGTAACAAAGTTAAGCTATTTTATAGAAACGAAAAATCAGGCAACTCACTTACAAAAAATTAATGATTGAGGTGCTTTTTAAGTCATATCGGTTATATTTGGCACAAATTGTCTTTATGAGTAAAAAGGTTACTCCCTATAAGGATTCTGACCTCACTAAAAAGAAACAGGTAGAGCAAATGTTCGACAATATTTCGGACAATTATGATGGGCTTAACCGTGTAATTTCTTTAGGCACTGATGTAAAATGGAGAAAAAAGGTCGTAACTACTGTAGCTGCTACGAACCCAGATAGTATTCTCGATATTGCAACAGGAACTGGTGACCTGGCCATCCAGATGGTTCCCACCGGCGCTTCCAGAATTGTAGGATTAGATCTTTCAGAAGGAATGCTAAGTGTAGGCCGAAAAAAGATTTCCGCTAAAAATCTGGACGGAAAAATAGAAATGATCCAAGGTGATTCTGAAAATCTCCCCTTCGAGAATGACACTTTCGACGCTATTACGGTAGCCTTTGGGGTTCGGAATTTTGAAAACCTGAAAAAAGGCTTAAAAGAAATTCACAGAGTATTGAAGCCAGGTGGTATATTCGTAGTGCTCGAAACTTCCATCCCCACCAAATTCCCCTATAAGCAAGGCTATTATATGTATTCTAATTATGTTCTTCCGGTAATTGGGAAACTTTTTTCTAAAGATAAAGATGCTTATTCCTACTTAAGCAAAAGTGCAGCAAATTTTCCCTATGGTAAGGAATTCAACAATATTTTAAAGAAAATTGGGTTTATAGATGTAAAGGATTTGCCCCAAACTTTTGGCGTTTCAACCATTTATATTGCTTCAAAGTAATACCATGAAAAAAATATTGACGACTGTCCTACTGGCATTATGCTTCAGCACAGCAAATGCTCAGATATTTTCTGGCGAACGTATTTTAAACAATGAAAATTTTGACAAGCAACGCTGGTCATGGGGTTATTTTTTAGGCTTAAACAGTTATGATTTTAATTTTGATTATGAGAATTATAACCCAAGTCCTGTGACGGGACAGGATTTCCGGGTCGAAAGGAGAATTGGTTTTAACGTTGGATTAATAGGGAATTTAAGACTGAACGAGTATTTTGACCTGCGTCTGGAGCCTGGCGTAAATTTTAATACAAGGGGATTTCAGGCATTAAAGGCAGATGCCAATACTTTCAGGGAAATCAATTCTACCTACGTTCATATTCCCTTGCTGGTTAAATTCAATGCTAAAAGACTTAATAATTTCCGGCCATTTGTAGTAGGAGGAGTCTCTACTTCAATTAATCTTAGCAGTAACGAGAATAACCCTGATGATAATAGTGCCGGGCAGTTTCGAATGACCACGAATTCATATTACTATGAAGTTGGAGTAGGCATCGATCTCTACCTATATTACTTTAAGCTTTCTCCTTCCATTAGAGGAGTATTTGCTTTAAATGATGAATTGGTAAGGGACGCAGACCCCAATAGTATTTATACCGGCAACGTAGACCAGATGTCTTCCAGGGCTATCTTCATCAATTTTACTTTCCAGTAGACGAATCCCGTCGGAATTCACTTAGGAGAATTGCAGTAGCCGTGGCAACATTAAGGCTTTCTGTTTCAAGATTAGCGCCAAATTGCGGAATACTTATAGCTTTCGTGATAAACTTTTCAACTTCTTCAGAAATTCCGTTGGCCTCATTTCCCATGACCAAAATGGCGTTTTCAGGTAAATCTTCTTTATAAACATTATCCCCATTTAAAAATGCTCCATAAATTGGCATTAACTTCTGAGTGTTTAAAAACTGAGGAAGATCTTTATAATAAAGCTCAACTCGAGTTAGAGATCCCATACTAGCCTGAACCACCTTACTATTGAAACAATCAACCGTATCACGCGAACAAATTATGGATCCTATTCCAAACCAGTCACAGAGCCTTACGATTGTCCCTAAATTTCCCGGATCTCGAACACCATCAAGAGCAAGTAATAATCCACTAATTTCAGGTTCCTTAAAAACAGGAAGTTTAAAGATGGCAAGAACTTCCTGAGGTGTCTTTAAAGAGCTAATCTTCTTTAATTCATTTTCGGTTATAACGAACAATTTATCTTCCTCAATTTGATAATTACCGCTGGTCGAGAAAAGCCACACGAGTTCAAAATCAGAATTAAGAAATTCATTTACCCCCTTTACTCCTTCCACAACAAAGAGTCCCGTCTTATTTCTAAACTTTTTTTGAGCAAGGCTTTTTATTAATTTAATCTGGTTTTTGGTAACCATACAAAAAATGTATTTTTGAGCTTCTAATTGCTTCTGATTGAAAAGGCTTTTCGCAAAAATATTATTAATTTTTCTAACCTCTGTTTTAATTAGCTGCAATGCCGTAAAACGACTGGAAGCTGAAGAAAATTTACTGGTCAACAATACCATTTTCAGCGATGGTGAAGAGGTTAAAGACCCTAAAATCTATAGCCAACTTTATCGCGAACCTAATACCAGGTTGCTTGGTATTCCGCTTCAACTGCATTTTTATAATCTTGCCAGACCCAAAATTGACAGTATTCTTACTGTGAAATTTCTGGAAAATGAAAGTAAAAGAAAGTTCCTGACCTCGGTACTTTCAAAAAAACAGTTTGAAAGATTCGTATACTCAAAAGCAGAACTCAATGAATGGATAAAAAATACAGGAGAGGCTCCCGTAATTGTAAAGGAAGAAGAAAACAAAAAATCTTTGAACCGATTACAGTCCTGGTACTGGAATAATGGATGGTTTAATGTAGAAACAGATTATGAAGTTATTCCTTTGATAAAGAAGAAAAAAAGAGCCAGGGTGGAATATTACGTTACTCCGCACGAGCCTTATTTTATCGATTCCATTAAAACAGACATTGCTTCCAGGGCTCTGGACTCTTTATATCAACTGCACAAAAACGAAAGTGAGATAAGATCTGGAGTTCAATACAACACACTCGATTTTAATGAAGAACGCGATAGGCTGAGCGACCTTTTTAGAAACAATGGGGTTTACAATTTCGACCAGGAATACATAAGTTTTGACGCAGATACTGTAGATACAGACCATAAAGTTAATACCTCACTCATTATAAAAAACCGAAGGCTTAATGTGGGCGACAGCATTTACCGTGCTCCCTTTAAAATCCATAAAATAAGTAAGGTAAATATTTTTACCGATTACAGCTTTTCTAACAGGAATGAGCCAATAACCGATAGTGTAAGACATGAAGGATATACTTTATATGGGTTTAACGAAATGAGATATGCTCCTGATGCCATTACCGATGCAGTTTTCATAAAACCGGGAAGTGTTTACAGCGACACCGACCGCACCAGGACCTATAATAGGTTAAGTTCCCTCAGGGTTTTTAAATACCCAAACATCCAGTTCAGCCCGGACCCCGACGACAGCACATCTACCGATCTGATTTCAAACATATTCCTCACTCCCCTACCGAAATATTCCCTGGGATTCGATTTCGATATTTCACAAAGCAACATCCAGGAATTCGGAATAGGTTTTGGAGGATCACTTTTAATTCGGAACATTTTCAGGGGAGCCGAGAATTTTGAAATATCTGGACGGGGAAGCGTAGGTTCTTCCACAGATGCGGCTGCAAGCTCAGATGACAACCGGTTTTTTGATATTTCCGAGGTCGGTGCAGACATGAAACTCACATTTCCCAGGATTTTTCTTCCTTTCGATACGGAAAAATATATTCCTAAATACATGTACCCCTTTACAAGCCTAAGTTTAGGAGTAAGCACTCAGCAGAATATCGGACTGGACAAGCAGAATTTTTCCGGAATTATAAACTACCGCTGGACCCCCTCAAAACAATTATCTAATCGACTGGATTTATTAAACATCCAATACGTTAGGAACCTGAATGTGGCTAACTATTTTAACGTATATCGTAATAGTTATGAGGAACTTAACGAGATCATAGCTTCTGATAACGTAAATACTAATGAAGATTTCCTCAATAATAATGGCCAACTAATTATACCCGAGGGAGCTGACGAATTCATTAATGGAGTAAATAACAGGGATGGCTCCACTACAGGGCTCACAGAAGACCAGAGACAAAATATTGTAAATATCAGGGAGAGAAAAAACAGGCTTACAGAAAACAACCTGATTTTTGCGACAAACTACACCTATTTATGGAATACCAAGCAAAATCTCTACGACAGGGAATTCAGTCGTTTTAGATTTAAGATCGAAACTGCCGGCAATTTCCTTTCCGCAATAGATAATCTCGCAGATCTACCTAAAAATCAGAATGGTAATTCAGAAATTTTGGGCGTGGCATATTCCCAGTATGCTAAAACAGAATTAGACTTTATCAAACATTGGGACCTGGGAAGCGATAATATTTTTGCCTTAAGGGCTTTCGGTGGAATAGCCATCCCATATGGAAATGCCAATAGCATTCCATTCACCAGGAGTTTCTTTGCAGGTGGCCCCAATGATAATAGGGCATGGCAGGCTTACGACCTGGGGCCGGGTGCAAGTGGCGGTCGAAATGAATTCAACGAAGCAAATATGAAACTTGCTTTTAATTTTGAATATCGATATAATTTATTCGGATCATTGAATAGCGCACTTTTTGTTGATGTTGGCAATATTTGGAACGTGGCAGATATTGTTGAAGAAGAAGCCGCCACCTTCGAATCTTTCTCGGATCTAAAGAACATAGCAGTTGGTTCTGGATTTGGTCTCAGGTACGACTTCAGCTTTTTCGTACTGCGGTTCGACATAGGATTCAAGACCTATAATCCTGCCAATCTGATAGGTGAAAGATGGTTTAAAGAATATAATTTTGGCAGTGCGGTTTATAACGTAGGAATCAATTATCCTTTTTAAGCCAGTTTATTTTCTTATTTTTGTAAGCCTAATCAAAAAATTATGAGTCACAATATCAAACCTGGTGTAGCCACAGGAAAAGAAGTTCAGGAAATTTTCAACCATGCGAAAAAGAATGGATATGCATTACCTGCAGTAAATGTGATTGGTTCAAGCAGTATAAATGCAGTACTTGAAACCGCTGCGGAACTTAATGCTCCGGTTATCATTCAATTCTCAAATGGCGGAGCTCAGTTCAACGCTGGTAAAGGATTATCTAATGAAGGAGAAAAGGCGGCAATTGCAGGCGGTATAGCCGGAGCCAAACATGTCCACGAATTAGCGAAAGCCTATGGTGCAACAGTTATAATGCATACAGATCATTGTGCAAAGAAATTGCTTCCTTGGATAGACGGGCTTCTGGATGCCAGTGAAAAGCATTACGAACAGTTTGGTAAACCACTTTATAGTTCTCATATGATAGATCTTTCTGAAGAGCCTATCGAAGAGAATATGGATATCTGCAAAAAATACCTTGAAAGGATGTCTAAGATGGGAATGACCCTCGAGATAGAATTAGGAATTACTGGAGGTGAAGAAGACGGCGTGGATAATACAGATGTAGATTCCTCCAAGCTTTACACCCAGCCGGAAGAAGTCGCATACGCTTATGAGGAGCTAAGTAAAGTAAGCGATCAATTCACCGTGGCAGCTGCCTTTGGAAATGTACATGGTGTTTACAAACCTGGCAACGTAAAATTAACTCCAAAAATTCTTAAGAACTCTCAGGAGTTTATAAGTAAAAAATATGGTGTGGAATCTAATCATATTGATTTTGTTTTTCATGGAGGAAGTGGCTCTACCGTAGAAGAAATACGTGAGGCCATAGGTTACGGAGTTATTAAAATGAATATCGATACAGATCTTCAATATGCTTACCTAACTGGAATAAGAGATTATATGGGAAGCAAGAAGGACTATCTTGCAAGTCAAATAGGTAATCCCGAAGGTGAAGATGTTCCCAATAAGAAATATTATGATCCAAGAAAATGGGTTAGAGAAGGTGAAATCACCTTCAAGGAAAGACTGAAAAAGGCCTTCGAAGATCTAAATAACGTAAACACATTATAAATTAGGCATAAACAGTCTTTAAAAATTTAAAGACTGTTTTTTTATGGGATTTGACCATAAGAAATTTTAAAAATTGAACAAAATGGCTTGGTTTAAAAGAACACAAAAAGGAATACAAACTCCTACTGAAGAAAAAAAGGACGTACCGAAAGGATTATGGTATAAATCCCCTACCGGAAAAATCGTTGACGCCGAACAACTGGAGAGTAATTTCTATGTAAGTCCTGAAGATGGATATCATGTTAGAATAGGAAGCGACGAATACTTTAAGATCCTTTTTGATGATAACAAATTCAAGGAACTGGACAAAGGCATGACAGCCAAGGATCCATTAAATTTTGAGGACACTAAAAAATATACAGAAAGGTTAAAGGCCGCACAGGAAAAAACAGGTTTAAAGGATGCTGTGCGATGTGCAGTAGGGAAATCCAAAGGAAAAGAGATCGTTATAGCCTGTATGGATTTTAAATTTGTCGGCGGAAGTATGGGCTCTGTAGTTGGAGAGAAAATTTCTAGAGCTGCAGATCATGCTATTAAGCATAAATTACCTTTCATGATCATATCGAAATCTGGGGGTGCAAGGATGCAGGAAGCTGCCCTTTCTTTAATGCAATTGGCTAAGACCTCTGTGAAATTAGCACAACTTGCTGAAGCTAAATTACCTTACATTTCACTTTGTACCGATCCTACAACTGGGGGAACGACAGCATCATTCGCGATGCTTGGAGACATCAATATTTCAGAACCAGGGGCTTTAATTGGTTTTGCCGGCCCTAGGGTTGTAAAAGATACTACTGGAAAAGATCTTCCTAAAGACTTCCAGACAGCAGAGTTTTTAAAGGAAAAAGGATTTCTCGATTTCATCGTAAAACGTTCAGAACTTAAGGACAAGGTTAACCTTTATATAGATCTTATTCAGAACCAACCTATAAGATCCTAAATTATTTTAAGAAAAATATAGGTTGACGTAGGTATTAATCAAATTAGTAGTATCTTTGCCGCCTGACAGAAAAACTGTCAATA
>CAYWAB010000059.1:0-15144 GCA_964456105.1 uncultured Christiangramia sp.
GATCAAAGTCCAATCTTTTCAATAAAAGTTTGATAAATGGAATATTCAGTTGTTCAGCGACATCCAGTACAAGCCTGGCAAGGGTTTTACGCTTTTCTTCTGTTGCTGAAATATCAAGAAAGACCAATTCATCAGCTCCTTTCTCAGCATAAGCCGCTGCTAGTTCCACAGGATCACCTGCATCTCTAAGGTCAACAAAATTGACTCCCTTGACCGTCCTGCCGTTTTTGATATCCAGGCAGGGTATAATTCTTTTTGTTAGCATCTTTTAGATGTATATTTTATTAGTGAACCGGAAACATACCGGACTAAAATTTTAGGAATTTAAAATATAATCTTCCAGTTGTTTTAAACTGATCCGGTTTTCATAGATGGCTTTCCCTATGATTACACCCTCACAACCCAAATCAGCAAGCTTTGGCAGTTCATCGAATTCTGAAATACCACCGGAAGCGATCAGTTTAATATCCTTAGTTTCAGATAGGATCTCTTCATAGAGATTGAATGACGGCCCAGCCAACATCCCGTCTTTGGAAATATCAGTACAGATAACATATTCAACACCTTTCTCTTCATAATTCTGAATAAAAGGGATGATCTCCTCATCTGAATCTTCCAGCCATCCTGAAACGGCTATTTTCCTATTCTTGGCATCAGCTCCCAGGATGATCTTATTACTACCATACTTTTGAAGCCAGCTCTGGAAAATTCCTGGATCTTTTACTGCTATGCTACCACCTGTGATCTGATTCGCTCCGCTTTCAAAAGCGATCTCAAGGTCCTTGTCTGACTTTAAGCCTCCTCCAAAATCGACTTTAAGATCAGTCTTTGAAGCTATATTTTCGAGGATCTTATGATTCACTATGTGTTTTGATTTTGCACCATCCAGGTCAACAAGATGTAAAAATTCAATCCCGTGATCCTGAAAAGATTTAGCAACTTCCAGCGGATTCTCGTTATAAACCTTCTTTGTATTGTAATCACCCTTTGAAAGGCGTACACACTTTCCTTCTATGATATCTATAGCTGGTACTATTCGCATTATAATGTCAAATTAATTCTTGTTTCAAGAAATTTTTAAGTATCTGTTCTCCTGTTTGACTGCTTTTCTCGGGGTGAAACTGAACTCCATAGAAATTGTTGCGATGTAAAGCCGTAGAATAGTTCACTCCATATTCTGTTCTGGCTATTTCATCGGCACATTCAGGAACATAATAGCTATGGACCAGATAAACATATTCCCCATTTTTAACATCATCAAATAAATGAGAATTGAGATTAGTGATCTGGTTCCATCCAATTTGAGGGACTTTTACTGAGTTATCGAATCGTTTCACTTCAGCATCAAAAATGCCTAAGCCCTGGGTTTCCCCTTCTTCTGAGAAATTACACATTAACTGCATACCAAGACAAATTCCTAGAACCGGCTGCTTCAGGTCTGGGATCACTTTATCCAATCCTGTAGCTCTAAGCATTTTCATGGCGCTTCCAGCTTCTCCTACACCCGGGAAGATAACCTTCTCAGCCTCCCTGATCACTTCGACGTCACTGCTTAATATTGCCTCAAAACCAAGTCGTTTTATAGCGAATTTGATACTCTGAATATTCCCCGCCCCGTAATCTATAATTACAATTTTCATTAAAGCATTCCTTTAGTAGATGGTAGAATCATTTTTTCGGCATCTCTTTTTACCGCCATTTTGATAGCTTTTGCAAACGATTTGAATATAGCTTCGATCTTATGGTGCTCGTTCTGTCCTTCAGCTTTTATATTAAGGTTGGCCTTTGCTCCATCTGTAAAAGATTTGAAGAAATGCGGGAACATCTCAGTGGGCATTTTGCCTATGAATTCTCTTTTAAATTCGGCTTCCCATACGAGCCAGTTCCTGCCGCCAAAATCGATAGCCGATTGTGCAAGGCAATCATCCATAGGCAAACAGAAACCATATCTCTCTATGCCTAGTTTATTGCCAAGGGCTTTATGAAAAACTTCACCAAGAGCTATTGCAGTATCTTCAATAGTATGATGCTCATCCACTTCCAGATCACCTTTTACGTCTATTTTAAGGTCCATTTGTCCATGCCTAGCCAATTGGTCCAGCATATGATCAAAAAACGCAATTCCGGTATCGATCTGGCTTTTTCCAGAACCATCCAGATTTAATTCGATATTGATATCGGTCTCATTGGTTTTCCTTGAAATAGAAGCTGTTCTGTCCTGTAGTTTTAAAAATTCATAGATCTCCTTCCAGGAATCTGTCCTTAAGACTATATTCTTTTCTACCTCACTTTTTTCCTTTGCTACTTCGTCGGCACCGAGTTCAGCATGATTATCAATAAAGATTCCTTTTCCGCCGAAGTTCATTGCAAATTCTATATCTGTCAGGCGATCTCCTACCATAAAGGATTGTGTTAGATCATATTGATCATTGTTAAGAAACTTCCCTTCCATTAATCCGGTCCTGGGTTTCCTGGTTGGTGCATTCTCTTCTGGAAAAGTTCGATCTATCAGTACATCTTTAAATTCTATTCCTTCATTTTCAAAGACCTTGATAATGAAATTCTGGATCGGCCAAAAATCAGACTCAGGAAAACTATCTGTCCCAAGCCCATCCTGATTCGTTACCATAACGATTTCATAGTCCAATTCTTTAGCGATTTTGCCGAGGTAAAAAAAGACTTCAGGATAAAATTCCAATTTATTCAGACTGTCGATCTGATAATCTTCCGGCTCATGGATCAAGGTTCCGTCCCGGTCTACAAATAGTACTTTATTCATTATCTAATTCGTTAAATGCTTTTATCAATTCTTTATTCTCTTCAGAGGTACCCACAGTCAATCGAAGGCAGTTTTTACATAAAGGTTGATTACTCCTATTTCTTACCACTATGCCTTTTTCAAGCAATTCTTCATATCTTTTGTTGGCATCATCAACTTCCACAAGTATAAAATTGGCATCAGACTTATATACCTTACGTACAAAACCTATTTCAACTAATGCTTTAGATAGAACCTTCCTTTGCTCAAGTATTTCAGTTACTTGAGAGATGACAGAGCCTGTTTTATCAAGACACTTCAGGGCGGCTAACTGGGTGAGTTCGTTCACATTATAAGGAGGTTTAATCCTGTTCAAGATCTGAACTATTGCATTGGAGGCATATAGAACACCAAGCCGGATTGAGGCCATCCCATAGGCTTTGGAAAATGTCTGAGTTACGATAAGATTAGGAAAATTTCCAAGCTTTTTAATAAAGCTGTCTTTCTCCGAAAAATCAATATAAGCTTCATCGATGACAACCAAACCTGAAAAATTCTTTAGGATCTCGTGAATCAAATCCTCCTTAAATGAATTACCTGAAGGGTTATTTGGAGAACATAGGAATATTATTTTGGTAGAGGAATTAACCTGATTCATAATTGCCGTAATATCTGGCTGAAAATCATGATTTAAAAGTACCTCTCGATTCTGTATATTATTTATATCGGCCAATACCTTATACATTCCATAAGTTGGCGGCAAGCTAATGATATTATCTTTTCCAGGTTCACAAAAGGCTCTGAAGATAAGGTCCAGGACCTCATCACTGCCATTACCGAGCAAAATATTTTCAGATGAAATCCCTTTAAGCTCAGAAAGTTTTTCTTTAACCTTGATTTGTTGCGGATCCGGATATCTGTTCAAACCGTTATCGTTAGGGTTTTCGTTGGCATCCAGGAAAATCATATCTTTCCCATCTGTCTTAAACTCATCACGCGCACTAGAATATGGCTTAAGATTAGCAACATTAGGCCTAACTATATTTTCTAAATCGAATACTTTCATCTATTCCAGGTCTTTTAATCGTAAGCTAACAGCATTCTTATGAGCTTGTAAACCTTCGGCTTCTGCAAGCAATTCTATTGATGGACCTATCTTCTTTATTCCTTCTTTCGAAATTTTCTGATAAGTGATTGCCTTCATAAAACTATCCAGGTTAACACCGCTATACTGTTTAGCATATCCGTTGGTTGGAAGCGTGTGATTGGTGCCAGAAGCGTAATCACCAGCGCTTTCTGGAGCATAATTACCTATGAAAACAGAACCTGCATTAAAGATCCCTTCCACAAAGTAGGATTCGTTTTCCGCACAAATGATAAAATGTTCCGGTCCATATTCATTTATAAGTTTTAAGGCTTCCTTATCTGATTTAACTAATATCAGACGGGAATTATCTATTGCTTTTTCAGCGATCGCTCGTCTGGGAAGTTCCGCCATTTGTTTATCCAATTCCAAAGATACTTTATCCAGCAACTTCTCGGAGGTAGAAACAAGAATAACCTGACTGTCGGAACCGTGTTCGGCCTGGCTTAACAGATCTGAAGCTACGAAAGCGGGATTAGCCGAATCATCAGCAAATATCAACAATTCTGAAGGTCCCGCAGGCATATCAATGGCAACCTGGAATTTGGTTGCCAACTGCTTCGCAACAGTTACGAACTGATTTCCTGGTCCGAATATTTTATAAACCTGGGGCACATCCTCAGTTCCAAAAGTCATCGCGCCAATTGCCTGTATACCACCAATTTTAAATATTCTTGTGACACCGCATACTTCTGCGGCATAAAGGATCGCAGGATTAATCTCGCCATTTTTATCCGGTGGAGTGCAAAGCACTATTTCCTTGCAACCTGCGATGGTAGCGGGGATAGCAAGCATTAAAATAGAAGAAAATAAGGGAGCGGAACCTCCCGGAATATAAAGCCCAACCTTTTGGATGGCCTTCTTTTCCTGCCAGCATTCAACACCCTCCATCGTTTTTACACTTACTTTTTCAGTTCTTTGTGCAGAATGGAACTTTTCAATATTTTTTTTAGCAAGTTCAATTGCTTCCTTAAGTTCCATGGAGATCTTATTTTTAGCCTCGGCGATCTCTTTTTCAGTTACCACAAAACTATCCATTTCTATTCCATCAAACAGTTTAGTGTATTTTTGAACCGCAGAATTCCCATTTCCACGTATCTCGTCAAAGATCCTGTTCACCGTTTCTTCAATGTCCGCAACCGTTTGTGTAGGCCTTTTCAGAATCTTTGGCCAGTCGCTTTCCGGTGGATTTAGAATTTTATTCATATTTAAGGATTTCAGCCGTTTTTAAATTACCATTTTTTCGATAGGAGCCACGAGAATACCTTCAGCACCATAGTCTTTCAGCTCATTTATAACCTCCCAGAATCTCTCTTCATTTATTACCGTGTGAACTGAACTCCATCCCTCTTCCGCCAGAGGTAGAACTGTGGGACTCCGCATCCCTGGAAGCAGTTTGATGATATCTTTAAGCTTTTCGTTGGGTGCGTTCAGCAATATATACTTGGAAGTTCTGGCGTTAAGCACGGATTTGATCCTGAACTGAAGTTTTTCCAGAATTTTCTTTCTCTCTGCAGATATTTTTGGGGAAATTGCTAATACAGCTTCACTCTTCAGCATAACCTCCACTTCCCTTAACCCATTTTTGAATAGCGTGCTTCCGCTGGAAACTATATCACAAATCGCATCAGCAAGTCCGATATTTGGAGCGATCTCTACAGAACCATTAATAATATGAAGATCTGCAGATATGCCTTTTTCCTTTAAAAATGAATTTACCGTATTGGGATAAGAAGTGGCTATTTTAGAGCCATCGAGGTCTTTTATGCTATTATACTTAAAAGACTTTGGCACTGCCAGGGAAACCCTGCATTTTGAAAATCCAAGCTTTTCACCCTGTATGATATCCTGACCCTTCTCGATCAATACATTCTCTCCAATAATCGCGATATCCACTACCCCATCCCTAAGATATTGTGGGATATCCCCGTTTCGCAGATACATTACTTCTAAAGGGAAATTCCTGGAGGAGGCTTTTAATTGCTCCTTTCCGTTATCAATGGAAATGCCAGCATCCTTTAATATTCTTATCGAGTCTTCATATAATCTACCCGACTTTTGAACTGCTATCCTTAATTTTTCTTGACTCATAATTTTTGTTGACTGGTATTAGAAATAAAAAAACCCGCTTGATTGCTCAAACGGGTCATGATATTTTAGTTAGAGTTACAACATATCATATTCACCTCGCCTGAGCGTGGATAGAAAAATGATGATGATGTACTGCGTATATTCTCATTTCGACTTCAAATCTAAATAAATTTATCAGAAATAAAACCTGAAATTTAATTTTTAAGATTTGTTTATTAGTTATTACCTAAAATGATTGGCAAACCGCCCTCTCCGGAACCTACTACAATAACCTTACTATTATTGGATTTGGCCAGTTCCAGGGTAGCCTGAATTCCTTTTTCCTGAAGCACTTTATCTGTCAAAGATTCACTTAGGATTCGGTTGGCACGAGCTTTACCTTCCGCATCAATTCGCTGTCTTTCGGCTTCCTGTTCAGCTTTGGAAAGCCTAAACTCGTACTCCAGAGATTCCTGCTCTTGCCTTAGCTTTCTTTCAATTGCTTCCTTAATGGTTGATGGAAGAGATACGTCTCTTACTAGAACCTCATTAACCTGAACATATTGATCCTCAAGCAAAAGATTTGTTTCATCAAAGATCTCCTTTTGGATGGCTTCCCTTTTACTTGCATAAAGCTGTTCAGGATTATACCTTCCCACTACAGCTCTTGTAGCCGATCGTATTGCAGGCTGAAGAAGTCTTTGGATATAAGCTTCCCCTTTTTCCTGGTGAAGTTTACCTAAAGCATCATATTCGGGTTGAAACCATACAGACGCATCCAGACTTATCTCGAGTCCGTTAGAAGAAAGTACACGCATTTCCTCATCAATGGACTGCTGGCGCACCTCATAAACAAAAACCTTGTTCCAGGGAGCTACAAAATGAAAACCTTCAGATAAAGGCGGCTCATCAGTAACAACACCTCCGCCAAAAGTTCGATATAAAACGCCGGCCTCACCAGAATCAATCGTAACAGTTGATTTTGCGATAAAAATAATTAGTATGACGACACCAATAAATAAGGGTATGCCAATCTTGGGTAATCTTTCCATATATTAAATTGAAATTTAAATTAGTCCTAAATATTTTCGGTATAACCATTCAGCGGCAAGAACAATAATCAGGATAAACAACAGGTAATACCAGTCTATCAAAGGTACGGTTTTTTGACGGCTTTTCTGCACAGGTTTAAACTTATCATTATTAATGAGTTCCTCTTTTATAGAATTAATTTGATCTGGAAAAAACAAGGCCACTTCATTATTATTGGCAAAAGACTGCATTCCAGATAAGTTAGCCGAAACAAATTGCTGCTCCGTACTGTATTCCACCACTTCAAATTCACCGGATTTTGAGATATTTCTATTTTCTACTTTTAATTTGAAATTATAGGTGCCCGGTGATAAGCTTCCCGCGTTAAACTGAAAAAAGTTATTCTTTAATACCAGACTTGAAGAAAAGCTTTCCTTGGTTTCATTGTTTTCAATCTCAATGGAAAGTTCCCCGCCAGGATCGAACTGATAGTTCTCATCAAAATACTGGGCTGTTATAATAAGATCTTCGTTGGAGTAATAAAAATTTTCATAATCTACCGTAAGTCGGTCTCTTGATCTTTTAGCTGCAAGATTCTGAATTAGTTTACTGAAGAAATCGTCAAATTCCTGAAAGGATTTATTCTTTAAATAGGATTCAGCTCTCCATCTCCAAATGTTTTCGCCAAGCAGAAAACCTCTTTTTGGCCTGTCCTGAGAAACCGCCATTAGTGGTTCTCCTGTCTTAACTCCCTGAAGTTCCTGATAGAGCAAAATGTTATAATTTATCTTTTGAAATTCCACAGGTCCGAACTTGTCGGTAAGTGGAGGGAAGTCCTCAAAACCTATATCCTCAAATTGAAAATTACTAAAAGTGGGATTATATACCGGGAATACATCCTGGGATTGTCCTGTTGCGCTTCTGCCGAATCCAAGGTTCAGACTATTGAGGTAATACCAATCGGTTTCTGATCCCGTAATAATAAAATAATTATGCCCTCTATTAATTATCTGGGAGATAACATTGCTAAATCTTCTATTTAATTGATATATTATAACCAATTGATAATCATTGATATTGAAATTACCATCCCTTAGGTACTTAATCTCCCCTGTGCGCTGCTGATTGCTTTCAATAGCTTTTTTGATTGCCCCTAAATCCGGATGGGGAATATCACTTAAAATTAATACTGAGGTTCTTTCATCTATAACCTCAATTGCGAATTTCTGCCGGTTATTATTTACATTTCTTTCCTCAACTTCAGAAACGAGCTCTACTGTATAAGATTTTACTCCAAGTGAATTAGCCGGAAGAACGGTATTTATAATACTTGAACGCTTGCCTTCAGAAAAACTGACATTCTCTGAATAAACGACGCTCTCTCCTGACCTGATATTAATAGTGGCTTCCAGATCCTTATCACCACTATAATTCATAAAGATTTCCACAGGAAACTGATTGTTTAAAAAGGCATACCTATTGGAATTGATCCTTTGAATGCTAAGATCATTATAACTAGCCGTATCACCGAGTATAACCGGATAAATGCTATTTTGAGTATCAGGTTCATAATACCTGTAATCCCTGCCCAGGCTCTGATTGCCGTCGGTTAGCAAGAGGATTGCCGCAGGATTTTCATTAAACATTTGTTCAGTTTCCCAAAGCGCTGTAAAAAGATCTGTCTGCCTTGCAGAAAAATCCAGACTGTCATTAATATTAATTTCTCTCCCGAAATTTATCCGCTGAAGATCGAATCTGTTATTTAGTTCATTATCCTCAGAAAATGTTCGAACTACTTCCTGTATATTTTCCTCCTGATCCAGATAGGAAATTGACTGAGAATTATCTGTAAGCAAAATGAGGTCCGGCTTTTCAATCTCATAAAAAGTGGAGGTGATCATGGGATCAATCAGTAATAGTAATACTAAAAAAACAGAAATAAAACGAAGTGAAAAGAAAATGAAATCGCGTGAATTTCTTGCAGGCTTTTTAAATAAATACTGAAAAAAAGCAAACCCCAGCGCCAATAAAAGTGCCAGGGTTATATAAAAAATTGTGCTTACTGCCATTTTAAAATCTAGAAGTTACAAGCTCACTGCTTAAAGTTCCAAGTTAATTAAAATTTTAATGGCTATGTAATCGATCAAAATTTGATTATTGAGACAAGCATTAAGTATGCATTCCACCATCTACATGAATTACCTGCCCGGTAACATAAGAACTAAGATCGCTGCCAAGATATACGCACGCGTTAGCAATGTCTTCTGGTTTACCCCCCCTTTTTAGAGGAATAGCATCTCTCCAGCCCTGAACCGTTTTCTCGTCTAGTTTTTCAGTCATTTCGGTTTCGATAAAACCGGGTGCAATAACATTGGTTCTGATATTACGTGATCCTAGTTCCTGAGCCATAGATTTGGAAAACCCTATAATTCCTGCTTTTGAAGCCGCATAATTTGCCTGTCCTGCATTACCGGTTACCCCTACAACAGAGCTCATATTTATTATACTTCCATTTCTTTGCTTAAGCATGGTTCTCTGAACGGCTTTTGTCATATTGAAAATAGATTTCAGGTTAACCTCAATTACCTTGTCAAAATCCTCTTCACTCATCCTCATCAGCAGGTTATCTTTAGTGATCCCTGCGTTATTGACTAGGATATCTATTGAACCGAACTCCTCGACTACGTTATCTACAAGTTCCTGAGCTTCCTTAAAACTAGCGGCATTAGACTGATAAGCTTTCGCTTTTACCCCCATTCCCTGAAGTTCTTTAGCAAGTTCCTCTGCAGACTGAGATGAAGAATTATAGGTAAAAGCCACATTTGCACCGTGCTTAGCGAAAACTTCGGCAATTCCTTTACCTATACCTCGGCTTCCACCTGTAATGATCGCATTCTTTCCTTCTAATAATTTCATATTTATAAAACTTGGTTAATTGTCTATTCAAATATAGGAAAACCTGACTGGCCTTAAATGAAAAATCCTCCTGAAAAAATTCCATTTGGAACAACTCAGGAGGATCAAATCTTATATTAAAAGCTTATCCTTTAAGTACCTCAGCTACTTTCATTCCTATTTCAGCCGGAGAATCCACAACGTGAACTCCATTTTCCTTTAGGATTTTCTTTTTAGCCTGGGCAGTATCTTCACTACCTCCAACGATCGCACCAGCATGTCCCATTGTACGCCCGGCCGGAGCAGTTTCTCCAGCGATAAATCCTACAACCGGCTTTTTGTTACCGTTTTCTTTTACCCATTTAGCGGCATCTGCTTCCAGCTGGCCACCAATCTCACCAATCATCACTATACATTCAGTTTCATCGTCATGCATCAATAATTCTACTGCTTCCTTTGTAGTTGTTCCAATAATTGGATCTCCACCTATACCAATGGCAGTAGTAATCCCAAGACCTTGCTTAACAACCTGATCTGCCGCTTCGTATGTAAGTGTTCCGGATTTTGAAACAATACCTACGTTTCCTTTTTTGAATACAAAACCAGGCATAATTCCAACCTTGGCCTCACCAGGGGTAATAACACCTGGACAGTTAGGACCAATTAATCTGCAGTCACGGTCTTTAATATAATCTGAAGCTTTTACCATATCGGCTACTGGAATACCCTCTGTAATGGTAATGATAACCTTTATCCCGGCATCTGCAGCTTCCATGATTGCATCTGCTGCAAAGGCTGGCGGTACAAAAATGATTGATACATCTGCGCCAGTTTTTTCCACTGCATCAGATACAGTATTGAAAACTGGTTTATCAAGATGCTTCTGCCCTCCTTTACCTGGAGTTACACCACCAACTACATTGGTACCGTATTCTATCATTTGCTCTGCATGGAAAGTACCTTCACTTCCGGTAAAACCCTGCACGATTACTTTAGAATCTTTATTGACTAAAACGCTCATAAGTGTTTTTTAATTTAGGATTACAAAAGTATGTTTTTAAATATAAAAGTTAAAGGCTTTTTCCAAGTTTATTAATCCTTTAACCTTCCTTAAAAAGCCCTCAAATATCAATAATTTCGGTACTTGACAAAAATAAACCGGGACGCGCCCGGTTAATAATAGATCAGAGTAAGTTTATTCCTTTATAATTTCTCCTCTTACATCCTCAGTGATTACTTTTTCGCCATCTGTTTTTTGTTTTGAAGGTTCGGTAGTTTTCATACTCCTAAGTCTTTCCTGTTCACTTTTAATTCTCTGCATTCTTCTTTCAATTCTTTCCTTTTCTCTCGCGAGATCACGAATTTTTCGTTCTTTTTCAATTTCAGTGAGTCTTATTTCCTGCCTAAGGCTCATCCTTTCCTCTCGAATTTTATTCCTTTTCTCAAGCATACGTTGACGTTCTCTGGCATGATCTCTTAATCTCTGCTCCCTTTGTACAATCTCAGTCCTATTATTTGATTGGTTTTTTGAATCTGGCGAAGAAGGTGGCGGAGGTGCCGGAATCTCACCTTTAGCTGCAGGAAGTGGTGGAGGTGGCGGTGGAATCTCACCTTTAGTTGAAGATTGTGGAACATTTCCTTTCTTTTTTGGAGAAGGCGGAATCGGCGGGGCTTCTACCGGGGCGGGAGGTGGAGGCGGCAAGACCGAATACCCTGTAAGCTTAGAAAATCTTGTTTTTTCGAATTCTTTATTTAAAAGTTCAAGCAAACCATCGTCAGCATTCTCAACCTGCATACGAAAACTCATATTTTTGATTTCTGCATCGGTTTTATCTACCATTAACTTGTCAAGATGGCCGGCAAACTGACTTAGCTCTACTTCATTCCCGTTTACAAAGATCTTATCCTCCTCCAAACGTATAGCGATAATATCCTGGGTTGATTTCAAATAATTAATATTCGATTCTGTTTTTGAAACCTTCTCTACTGGTTTAGCAACGATATCGTTGTTAAAAAGATAGAAACACACACATAGAACAGGGATGAATAATCCTGCTTTAGCTATAAGCCTCTTCCTGGAAAAAGTTTTTGTGATCATAATAATTCGTTTTTTGATTAATGAATGATTTATTGGGCTTGATAATGAATTGTGATGATAGCCCGATGAATAATTATATAATAAATTAGAGTATTCCAATGCCTCAACATTGTTGGAAAGAACCTGCCTGTCTGCAAGAAATTCATGATTAAGCCTGACACTTTTCTTATACCAGATAAATAAAGGATTAAACCAGAATAGTACCTGAATAACTTCAAGTAATAATGTGTCCAATGAGTGACGCTGATCTACATGGGCCTTTTCATGCTGAATAACCGGAGATTCTATTTGGTGTTTTTTGAATTTATCTGAATTAAGGAAGATATAATTGAGAAATGAATAGGGGTCTAGCTTTTTACCCAGTAACACGAATACATATCGGCTTTCAGGCACTTTATTATTATTCCTGATATCCCTCATCATGTTGTTTAGGTTTCTGGCAAATCTGTATCCAAAAAAAATAAAACCTGAGATATAAATAAAACCAGAAAAATATGGAAGATAAATTTGCCAAAAAGACTTGGTATCTACCTTTGAAATGTTTTCTTGAAGGGATCCAGATAGAATACTAACAGTTTCGGTTTCTGGGATCTTGATAGTATAGCTAAATGTAATAAATGGAATTACTATTGAAAGCAGAATTGCACCAATAAGATAAATACGCTTAATGGTATGGAACTTTTCATTTTCCAGAAATATTTTATAGAAACTGAACAGTACCAGTAAGCATAATCCCGATTTCAATATATATAATAACATCCTACCTATTTTTTATACGCTCGTCTATTATCTTTCTTAATTCCATCAATTCTCTCTCGGTCATATCTGTTTCACTGGTGAAAAAAGAAGCAAATTGTGCGGTAGAGTTATCAAAGAAACTTTTAATCATACCGTTCATTCTTTTCGAAAAATAACTCTTTTTAGAAACCTTAGGAAAATACTCCCTGGACCTCCCCTTCTGAGTATAGCCTACAAAATTCTTATCCTGCATCCTTTTTAGTAATGTAGCTACCGTAGTGGTTGCCGGTCTCGGCTCGGGATAGGCATCCACTAAATCTTTCATAAAAGCTTTTTCCTTTTTCCAAAGGATCTGCATGAGCTCTTCTTCTGAATTAGAAAGTTCCATAATTTCAATTTTACTCTACAAATGTAGAATAAAAATTTTAATTCTACAAGTGTAGAATGGGTGTTTATAAAAAAAGAGCCTGAAAAAGGCTCCTTATTAGAATTATTTAGAGAAGTTTAATTCCAAGGACTGGATTCTATTTCCTCTCCAAGTTGACTTATCTGCACTCCTTTATAGAGTTTTTCATCCTTAACTTCCCATATAGCTATAAAATGAGCAAGTGGCATCTCTTCATCAGGGTTTTCGATTGTTCTAACGTAATAGGTAAAATGAATCGCTACCTCATCTTTAGATGATAAGGACTTTTCTATTTCTGCCCTCAAAGAATCGAAAGATACAGCTAGAGCCTTACTTATTTCAGCAATACCATTGAGATTAAGCTTTTTGAACCCCGTTGTACCATACCAGGAAAGTTCAACCTCCGGATGCAAAAAACTCCTTAAAGTCTCTTCATCTTTATAAAATTCGGACTGGTAGAATTTTTCAACTATTGCTTTTGCCTTTTTACTCATGATATAGCTATTTGATACTTTTTACAATTTCCGGCAATTTTTTTATCGCCGCGTATTCTTTTAGTTTTGTTCTTACTTCTCCAAAAGGTGTACCCCAATAGGTTGTATTAGGCTGCGTGTCTTTTGAAACACCACACTGCGCCATTAAGATTGTACCAGTGGCTATTCTTACATCACTTCTTATCCCTACCTGGCCCCAGATGGTCACTTCATCTTCTACGACCACACAACCTGCAATACCTACTTGCGAAGCTATTAAACATTTCTTACCTATCACAGTATCGTGTCCAATCTGTATAAGATTATCAAGCTTGGATCCCGCTCCAATTATGGTATCACCGGTAACACCTCTATCAATAGAGTTGTTAGATCCAATTTCTACATCATCTTCTACAACTACTCTTCCTCCAGATAATAATTTGTCAAAACCCTGAGCTCTTTTTTTATAGTAAAAAGCGTCTGCTCCAAGCACAGTTCCACTGTGGATGATCACATTATCACCTATGATACAATGATCTCCAATGCTAACGTTGGCGTGGATAAGACAATTCTTTCCAATCTCTACATTCTTCCCGAGGAATACATTAGGTTGGATAATGGTCCCCTTGCCTACTTTTGCTGAATCTAAATTACTGTTTTCAGATTTCTCAAAGGGTCTGAAATGCTTTGTAAGCTTATTAAAATCCCTAAAAGGATCATCTGAAATAAGCAAAGCTTTCCCTTTAGGACAATCCACTTCTTTATTGATAAGAATGATAGTGGCGGCAGAATTAAGCGCCTTATCATAGTATTTTGGATGGTCCACAAAAACGATATCTCCTTGAGTCACCACGTGGATCTCGTTCATTCCTAAAACAGGAAATTCCTTTTCACCAATAAATTCACATTCTATTAATTCAGCAATTTCTTCAAGAGAGTATTTCCGGGGAAATTTCATATAATTATTCTTTTACCCGTTCCTTATAAGTTCCCTTATCTGTTTCGATCCTGATCTTATCGCCTTCGTTGATAAATAAAGGAACGTTCACTTCAAAACCGGTTTCCACGGTCGCCGGCTTTGTAGCATTGGTAGCTGTATTCCCTTTCACGCCAGGTTCGGTATGAGTAACTTCAAGCACCACGCTGGCCGGCATTTCTACTGAAAGCGGCATATTATCTTCAGTATTGATAAGGATGGTAACCACCTCACCTTCTTTCAATAATTTCGGCATATCAAGCGCGTTTTCGGTAAGGCGAATTTGAGTGTAGTCTTCCACGTTCATGAAGTGCCAGAATTCTCCATCTTCATAAAGGAACTGAAATTTATGCGTTTCTACCCGAATATCCTCGATCTTATGTCCTGCGGAAAAAGTATTTTCCAGTACTTTTCCTGTTGTAACGCTTTTTAATTTAGTTCTAACGAAAGCAGGTCCTTTGCCAGGTTTTACATGTAAAAATTCTACGATTTTGTAAATATCGTGATTGTATCGAATACAAAGTCCGTTTCTTATATCACTGGTTGTAGCCATT
>CAYWAB010000060.1:0-15113 GCA_964456105.1 uncultured Christiangramia sp.
AGTAGGATTCGAATAGTAGATAAGGAAACTGATTTAGCTGTTGCAGTAAACAATAATGTTATTGTTCCATTTCGTATTGCAGTAGATTCTAATAAAAATATCTATGTGAGTCAGGCGGGGAATAATAACCCTGCCGTTCTTGTTTTTAATTCCAGTCTTGGTCTTCAGGGCTTACTTCCAAATATCCAATCACCAGGTAGTGTGGTGGTAGATAATTTTGATTATATCCATGTAATAGAGTATGCGGGGCGTATTGATTTTAGCAGGTTTATTTATTTCAATAATCTAAGTTTTGGGGAACTACAGGATATTGCTGAAGCTATTGATAATGGGCAGGACGCGAATGCTTTCGGTATCAAAGTTTACAAACCAGATCGAACGTTCCAGTACAACCTAAAAACAGAAATAGACTTTCCTGTGGATCTTGCTTTTGATAATTGCCAAATGATGTTTGTAGATAACTCTACTGTTTTTGGTGGGAATGTTATTTTTATAGGATATGTCCCAAGCAGGATCGAATTTGACCTCGAAATCTATAATAGAACTCCTTCAGCAGATATCACACCCCCAACCGCTCTTTGTATTGGGGAGTTGGGAATAGAAATAGCAGGAAATGAAAGTATCTCAATTACTGCTGCAGATATAGATGATGGTTCCAGTGATCTTTGCGGCAATGTAATTTTGAGCCTGGATAAAACGAGTTTTACTGCTGCAGACGAGGGCTCAAATTTGGTAACTCTTACCGTAACCGATGAGGTCGGTAACTTTTCTTCCTGCACAGCTACTGTAACTGTAACAGTAAGTCAGCCCGAAGACACCGAGGATCCTATCATCACCTGCCCTGACAATATAGTGGTTCAAACCGATTCTAATAACTGTGGTGCCATTGTAGAATTTCCTGAAGCAACTGCTACGGATAATATTGGGGTAGTAAGCATCGAAAGGACCGATACAACGGGTTTTTCCTCCGGAGACCTTTTTCCTGTCGGTACTACAACATTACAGTATACAGCCACAGATGCTGCGGGCAATACAGCTATTTGTAGTTTCACTATTACTGTTGAAGATAATACGAATCCGGTATTTGATTGTCCCGAGGATATTACAGAGACAGTTCCTTTTGGAGCTACTTCTAAAGAAGTAAATTATACTATTAATTACAGTGATAATTGTAGTGTTGTTAGTATTGAGCAGACCTCAGGTCTACCATCAGGCAGTCAATTTCCGCTTGGCCCTACAACTAATACTTATGTAATCAAGGATGAGGTTGGAAACACGACTGAGTGCAGTTTTACTGTTACCATAATTGAGGAAGAAGATACTGAACCGCCGGTATTCACATTCTGTCCCGATGATCAAATTCTAAATACTGGTTCTGATAATTGCGAAGCTACAGTCACCTATCAGCTACCCGAAGCTACAGATAACTCAGAGAGTGTTACCGTAGAACTTATTGATGGAGTGGCTTCAGGAGAAGTACTTTCTACCGGTACTACCACCATTACTTATCGGGCAACGGATGATGCGGGTAATTTTGTTGAATGCTCTTTTGATGTTCAGGTGCAGGATCAAACTCCACCTGTTATAAGCAATTGCCCGGAAACCATTGAGGTAAATTTGGCACAGGGAGAAGCCTATATTTTACCCGATTTTACTTTACAAGCTTCTGCCTCGGATAATTGTGCTCTCCTTGATTTTAGACAGGATATTCCTGCCGGACGTGAATTCACAGAGGCAGGGATAGTTGAGGTTTCCTTGACAGCGGGAGATATCAATGGAAATTCGATCAATTGTCCGTTTTCCATTATCATTACGAAAGATGATCCGGAATTGCCTTTTACCTGTCGCAGTTCAGTTACTGTTCAGCTTGATGAAAATGGCACTTATCAACTAGATGCAGGGGATCTTATAGATGAGACAGGAGATATTTCCGACTACGATTTTGCCCTGAGCCGAACCGTAATGGATTGCGGAGATACGACAGAATTGCAAATTGTAACGCTTCTTTATACGGGCCCGCAAAATGGAAGTTGTGAAGTAGGCATTGATGTGGTGGATTTTATTCTTCCCGAAATCCAGTGTCCGGCAGATATTTCTGAAACCGTACCTTTTGGTTCATCCGGCAAAGTAGTGGATTACGGAATTAGTGCTAATGATAATTGTGATGTCATTACGATAGAGCAAATTGAAGGTTTTCCATCAGGCAGTGAATTTCCTGTGGGGGAGACCACCATTAATTCTTTTAGGGTTACCGATAATTCCGGGAATATAACTGAATGCAGCTTTGCTGTAACTATAACCGAGGATCCTGATACAAATGAGCGTCCGGTGGCAAATCCTGATGCTTATACTACACCGTTTGAAACTACTTTAACAATAGATGCCCCCGGAGTCTTATTTAACGATGTGGATCCTGATGGTGATGATTTAACCGTAACAATTGCCAGTGAGCCAGATAATGGAGCATTGACGCTTAATCCAGATGGTTCTTTTACTTACGTTCCCGATGCTAACTTTTCTGGAGCCGATACCTTTACTTATTTTGCTTTCGATGGAGTACAGCAGTCAGTAGGTTTCGTGAGTATCGTGGTAGTCTTTAATCCCGATGGTGCTCCTATTGCCACTGATGATTTTTATTCAACGAATCAGGATGAGCAATTAGTAGTGCCGGCACCGGGAATTCTTGGGAATGATTTTGATCCGCAGGGCAGGCCCCTTGTACCTACTGTAACTGAAACAACTGCGAACGGAATATTAACTTTAAATGAAGACGGTTCATTTACTTACATACCTAATCCCGGCTTTTCCGGGACAGATAGCTTTGAGTATGCGGTCAATAATGGTACTGCAAATTCTGAAGTGGCTAGTGTAACTATTCCAGTGATTGCGACCCCAAACGATCCTCCGTTGGCTGTTCCTGACTCCTATACTACCAACTTTGAAACGACTTTAACCGTTAATGCTCCTGGAGTTTTATCTAATGATAATGATCCTGAAGGAGATGTGCTTACGGCTATCCAAATAGGGGATGTTGCAAATGGAACACTTACCTTTAATGGAGATGGTTCTTTCACCTATATTCCCGATCCGGGATTTTCAGGAGAGGATAGTTTTGGATATATAATCAGCGACGAAGCAAATTTTTCCAATGAAGTAACCGTTACAATTAACGTCCTTCCAGACGTTTCGATTTCATGTCCTGGTGCATATGATATAATTGCTGACGAGAATTGTAATTATATAGTTCCTGATTTTTCAGAAATATTAGATTTTTCCCCTGCGGAAGGGGAATTTACCCAAACTTTTCCGGCGGGAACCCTGATTCAGCAAAATACCTTGATCATAGTTAATATAAGTCTGGGAGAACAGTCTGATAGCTGTAGTTTTGAACTAATTATTAATGATGCTACAGATCCAATAATTGATTGTATTGGAGACCAGGTTGGAGTGGATGAGGGGGAAGGTTTTCTTTTACCCGATTATCGTCCGCAAATCGTCACCAGAGATAATTGTTCTGAAGTTAGTTTAAGCCAGTCACCAGAACCAAATACGATCGTATTCCGGGATACACAGATAAGCTTTACCGCTACCGATGAGTCAGGAAATTCGGCCAGTTGTGATTTTCTAATTGAAATAATCACTGAAGGTTCATTAGGAATTGAATGCCCTGCTGACCGGTCTCAATCACTTGATGAAGACTGTATATTTGAGGTACCGGATTATACTGATGAGGTTAATATAATTAATGGTGAAGGTGCGGTTTTGGTTCAGGATCCTGAGCCGGGAACCCTTATTTCTCAGGAACAATTTCAAGTTAGTTTGAGTGCTTCCCTGGGTGAACAGACTGCAGATTGTTCTTTTACGGTTTCTCTTTTCGATGCCGTTTCTCCACAGGTTTCCTGTATAGCTAGCTATGAGATAACTTTAAATGACGGAGAGACATTTACTCTGAATCCTGCAGAATTGGATAACGGATCCTCTGACAATTGCGGAGAAGTGAGTTTCAGTCTTAGTAAAACTGAATTTACGGCAAACGATGAAGGAGACAATTTTGTAGAACTCATTGTAACCGATTCCTCCGGGAATAGTTCTACCTGTTCCACGATCGTTACTGTGATTATTTCTGATGAAACGGTCAACCAGCCACCTTTGGGTATAAGCGAAGAATACTCCACAACAATCAATACTCCACTTACAGTTAATGCGGAAGAAGGTGTGTTAGCTAATGACTCAGATCCTGATGGTGATCCGATAGTTGCCAATCTTGTAAATGGAACCATATACGGTAGCCTGGAACTAAATCCAGATGGATCATTTATATATACTTCTGATACAGGTTTCGTTGGCCAAGACTTTTTCACTTATTATGCAAATGATGGAAGAGTGAATTCAGATCTTATTGTAGTGGTAATCAATGTTATAGCGGATTCGACGGATTTTGGTTGTAATTCGCAGGTAGTTGTAAACGTTGATGAGGATGGAGAGGTTTTGCTGGAAATAGAGGATCTCTATTTTGGGGATGCAAGCGGCCTTAACCTGAATGCCGACAAGCTTCTTTTTACCTGTGAAAATTCAGGGCCCAATACAGTGACCCTTTCATATTCTGGAAGGCTGGAAGGTTCCTGTGAGATTACTGTCATCGTAGTAGATAATGCACCTCCGGTTTTACTTTTAAAAGATTTAAGTATCGATCTCAACCTGCAGGGAACTGCAAGTATTACTTTTGAGGATATCGATGAAGGCTCCTATGATGGATGCTCAAATAATGTTACTTATACTCTTAGCCAGACTGAATTTGACTGTAAAGATGTAGGGGAAAACATCGTACAGGTAACCGGTGTGGATGAACGTGGTAACATAGCTACAAGTACGGTAACGATAAGTGTTTTTGCGGAAACAGGCATCTGTTCAGATCCGCTTCCGGGATCAGAATATGTATTTATTTATCCCAATCCTAACTCCGGTAGTTTCCAGGTGGCCACTCCTTCAGGTGTAAGCATTTCGCGGATCGAGGTGTTCGATCATCGGGGACGTTTCATAATTGCGAAAGATTACGATCCATCAAACACAGTATATGATATTGACACAGGTCCTCTTCAGGAAGCCGTTTATGTGATTAAGATAAAAACAAAAGAAAAGGATTATATTAAAAGAATGATCTTTAAGAATTGATCTTTTTCTGAATGTACTCCAGGATCTTTGAATTGTCTGCATCATACTCAAACCATTTGATCTCCTTATTCTTTCTAAACCAGGTAAGTTGCCTTTTGGCGAACCTTCTGGTATTTTTCTTTATTTCTGAAACAGCGGTTTCAAGATCGGTTTTATCTTCAAAATAGTCGAAAAGTTCTTTGTAGCCTACCGTGTTCAAGGCATTCATCTCTTTATTAGGATAAAGCTGTTTCGCCTCTTTAAGAAGTCCATTCTTAAGCATTAGATCAACCCGGCGGTTGATTCTTTCATAAATTATCTCACGTTCGGCAGTAAGGCCGATATTAATAACTTTGAAATCCCGTTCTTTTTTACCCTTGCTTAAAAAGGAAGAATAAGGTTTTCCGGTTCCTAAACAAATTTCCAGAGCCCTAATGAGTCGGTGTGGATTCTGGACATCTATCGTTTTATAATGAGATGGGTCCAGGATGAAAAGTTGCTTCTGTAACCAATCAATTCCATCTTTCTTTAAATGTTCGTTCAATTTCTCCCGGATACTGGGATCAACATCAGGGAAATCATCCAGGCCCTCAATGACGGCTTTGGTGTATAGACCACTTCCTCCTACCATTACCACAATTTCTTTCTGCTTAAAAAGCTTCTCGAGTTTTTCAAGCGCCTCTCTTTCAAAATCTCCCACCGAATATTCCTGATAAATCGAAATATGCTGAATGAAATGATGCTTTGCGGCCTTCAACTCTTCATTATCGGGTACAGCGGTACCAATCTCCATTTCTTTGTAGAATTGCCTTGAATCTGCAGAAATAATATCTGTATTGAAATGATGGGCAATTTTGATGGCAAGTGAAGTCTTACCTATTGCTGTGGGACCAATTATGTTTATTAGGTAATTATACATTCAGCTGAAATCCGCACCTGTGGCAGTGTTTTGCATTATCCAGATGCTTGCTTTCGTTACAATTCGGGCAAACCTGTGTGTTTGTAATTGGCTTGTCTGTAGCTTTAGTATATTCTGCGCTAACTATTCCCGTTGGTACAGCGATTATACCGTATCCTGTGATCATTATAAGGGAAGCAATCAGCCGTCCAATAGGTGTAACAGGTGCTATATCGCCAAAACCTACCGTGGTTAAAGTCACAATACACCAATAGATACTTATTGGAATATTATCGAAACCTCCGGTAGATCCTTCAACCAGATGCATTAAGGTTCCCGCAATAACGCAAATGATAAGTACAGCAAAGAGAAATACAAAGATCTTTGCTTTACTGTTCTTGAGTGCCTTTACCAGCTTTTGTGATTCACCAATATATCTGGTGACCTTCAGTATCCTGAAAACTCTCAGGAGCCTTAATGCTCTTATGGCAAATAACAGGTTTGCACCACCAAAGAGAAATCCAATATAACTTGGTAAAGTGGAAAGAAGATCCACAATTCCATAGAAACTGAAAATATATCGTTTTGGCTTATTTATCGCTATGATCCTGAGAATGTATTCAATACTGAAAATCGCGGTAATGACCCATTCTGCGACATAAAATTCCCAGGCATATTTCGTTAGCAAGGACTGCACACTTTCCATCATCACCAGCGCTACACTGATAGCGATGACAATTAAAATGGCAATATCAAAAACCTTTCCAGCAGGAGTATCAGCTTCATAAATCACTTCATGAAGTTTGTGTTTCCAGTCCGGGATGGGTCTATTATTTTCCAAGCTAACAGGTAGTGGTTTTAATCAAATTTAAGTAATTTCCTTCAGTACAATCAAGGATTGACTTTGTACCGCGATAATTTCATCAAAAAATTTCTTTAAGGCGTCATAAAATACCGATGGATAATTAGCTTTTGGGAAGCTTAATCGACACTGAACATTGATGAATCGATCTGATACCTGATTCGCAGAAAACATTAGTGAACCTCCATTACCCTGCATTCTCATAGCCTTGGTTTCAGGCATTTCTTCCACAACATATCCCTCTGGGATCTCAATGATAGCTGAGTATATATAGGAATCCTTATAACCAAAATCAATGGGGTAGTGACGCTCATCAAGTTTAAAAGGATTTTCCTCAAAAAAATGAAAGCTGAAGGGATTAAAGTAGATTACCTCATTTATTTTTTGTGACTGATTTTTAAGCTCATACCGGATAAGAAGTTCATCCTCGGCATTTTCGACATTTTGAAAATTTAGTTTTTCTGCCACCGCATGAGCGTTGGGATTGGCTACATTATTAAAAATTTCGTTCTCACTATGGCCTTTCAAGTATTCCCGGAATCGTGCAGCGTGATATCCGGACAGGATCTGTTCAGAAAATCCGGACGCAGTTCCATCAGGTAAAATCTTTAAAGAATCCCGGTACACAATCCTGGAATAATCTTTTGGTTCCAGATCTATCCAGGAACTACCATTATCAAAATCTATCTTTCTGGCATACTGGTTTAATGCGCGATAGGGCAATCTTCCAAAATCAAGATTATCACTCGTAGCATCTAATAAATATTCTTCATCATCCAGCTTCAATGCTATAAAGAAATAATTAAAGTCACTTAGCACCGGATGTATCCTTGAAGGTAGGCCGTGATTTCTCGTGGATGCCATTACCGGATACACTTTAAAACCTTCTGCTTCATAAAGATTATGCAATAGACTGTTGATCCCTAAAACACTTCCCGCTTTATCTTCAAGGACGTCCTTAAGGTCCATTTCCTTATGGATATCGTATTTTTCGTTCCAGTTATATTTTTCCTGTACAAAATAGAAGATCCTTTTTGCCTTTTCAAGTCCTAATGGGAGATCAGTAATCTCCTGAGGTAGTACATCTTTTACAAGACCATCCCTTTTCCACTGTCTTCCCTGGCTCTTAGCTGTTTTCAGTTCCCGTTCTACATCTTCCCAATTCTTGGTATATTTCACTATATATCCATCCAGCCTGGTAAATTGCTTTAGTTCGTATTTTATCCTGCTTTTAAAATTACTCGGTGACAGCATGTAATCTTCCTCTTTGAATGCAGGAACGTCTTTCATTGCATAAAAACTCTTCACACAGTCTGCAGTTCCGGCCGATCCGAAACTGATACAGTTTCTTTCAAGTTCAGAATTTTCCTCAGTAAGTTTCAGCTCTCCAACAAGGGTAATGTAATACTCATAATTCCCCGGAATTCTTGAAGTGAACTCACTATGCATCTTCGGAATATTGGCCTGAAAATACCAGGTTGTAAAATCGAATTTGAATGGAGATAGTAATTCGTAGCTGTAGACAATGATATCTCCTGGTTCTACATCCGGAAAGGTGAATTTTACCAGTTCGTAATTTTCATAGTCCTCAGTATATACTTTAGATTCACTTAGAGTTTTTTTAACGATCTTTCCATCAATCAGTTTGTAGGTAGATGCTTTTAAATTATCCAGTTCTTCCTTACTATCTGAAGAGCTTGATTTTCTTAACGGAATACTGATATTCGCTTCTTCTATACCCTCTTTATCCAGGATCTTTATCTTGGCTTCGTAGGACCTTACCAGCCTGTAATCCCGGTCATCATCTATTTCACCGGAACCTTTTTCATAGATATAAACGGCATGGGCAGTGCTGTCTTTTAGGTAATTTTCAGCAGCAAGTTCTTTGGTATTTACGATTAGATTTTCAGTATTGTAATCAGTGGATTGGGCATTCAGAAGAGAGAATGTGAAAAGGGCAATGCAGTAAAAAAGTTTATTCATGAACTGATAATTGGATGATTTTAAAATTGTGCTTTTTTCTTAGATAACTTTGAATAATATGCTTGGCATCGCGGTTATTATCCATTGGATTGATAATAGACCTGATGATGTCCAAATTGTTTATTTGATGATTAAGGTTGAAATATCCAATCCCTTTAAACTCCCCATCTTCAATTAGCAAAGCACTCTTCTCATCCACTTCCCGACCTCTTCCAATCAAAAGCATATTTTGATTATCATAAGAATGCTGGTCGATAAGTTCTTTCACCCTTTCATTATAGTCTTCGGGGGGTTCTTCTTCTACACAGGCGCCATGGCAGCTTTTTATGGTGTAATTGAAACAATTACCTGAACCGCCGTTAAGTCCGGCCAGTCGTTCGCATAACTCATACTTTTCTATCCAGTTAGTAAGCGAATTTTTAGCTGAGCGCAGTGTACTGAAGGTGGTAATATTCTTTTTATTCCTGTTCGCACGACCTATTTTTAGATTAATGTAGCCATTCTCATCCACATGATGATATAAGGCATGACTGAATATATCTCTTTTCAGCGCACGATTGTATTTGGGTTTTATCTCTTTTATCTCCTGGTTTTCTTTCAGAAGAGCAATGAGTTCATTCCCGGTAACCTCATAGGATACTGAAGCTACTTTTTTTTGCATTTCCATTGATTTTGGATTGTCATTGGTAAAATGCTGATTGACCCTCTTCTTTATGTTCCTTGATTTCCCTACGTAAATGATCTCACCGTTATCATCATGAAAATAATACACGCCGGTATCTGAAGGTAATTCTTCCAATATGAATACCAATTTAGTATCCATACTCCGTTTTGGCTCCTTCCTAACGTGTTCTTTTAAGATGTCTTTTTCAACATCTTTATTGAGAAGCATCTTAAAGAGTTTTATAGTTGCCTGGGCATCTCCGGCTGCGCGATGCCTGTCACTTAAAGGAATACCCAAGGATCTTACGAGTTTTCCAAGGCTATAGGAGGGAAGTCCCGGGATGAGTTTCTTTGAAAGTTCTACCGTACAGAGGCTCTTTCTTTCATATTCAAATCCCAGTCTGCGAAACTCTGTTCTTAGGATCCGGTAATCGAATTTAGCATTATGGGCTACAAGGATACAGTCTTCTGTAATTTCAACAATTCTTTTCGCGACCTCGTAGAACTTAGGGGCATTCCGCAACATATCATTGTTAATACCTGTAAGTTTAACCACAAAGGGTTGGATAGGTTGCTCCGGATTGATAAGACTTATGAATTGGTCTGTTACCTTCTGACCGTCAAACTTGTATATCGCAACTTCGGTGATTCCTTCTTCATTATACTTACCACCAGTAGTTTCTATGTCTAATATAGCGTACAAATACTTCTATTTCCTTAATTATAGTTTCGTGGCCCGAATATACTACTGCCAATTCTTACCATCGTAGACCCGCAGTCCACAGCGATCTTGTAATCTCCACTCATTCCCATAGATAATTCCTCAAGATCAGGGTGATCTTTCCTGAATTCATCAAATACTTTTTTAAGATATTGGAACTCACTTTTTACCTGGGCTTCATCATCGGTAAAAGTAGCCATTCCCATTAAGCCGATTATCTTAACATGATCCATCTTTGCATAAGCTTCAGAAGCCAGGATATCTTTAGCTTCTTCAGAAGATATGCCAAACTTGGAATCTTCCTCGGCGATCTTGATCTGAAGCAGACATTTTATGATTCTCTCATTTTGCTTTGCCCTTTTATTTATTTCCTTTAAAAGCTTAAGACTGTCTACTGCATGGATCAGGGAAACAAAGGGAGCCATATATTTTACCTTGTTTCGCTGAACATGGCCAACCATATGCCATTCGATATCCTTTGGGAGTTCCTCATGTTTATCGGTCATTTCCTGAATCTTGTTCTCCCCGAATATCCTTTGTCCGGCGCGATAGGCCTTTAAAAGATCTTCATTAGGTTTGGTTTTGGAGATCGCTATCAATTTTACTGAAGCGGGTAATTTCTCTTTATATTTTTTTATGTTTTCAGAAATGTCCATCCTCTAATTTATTATTTAAATACAGGATTAATCTATCCAGTAGGGTTTTAGGAGAGATAAAGGGATCAAAATTCATAAATTGTTAATCCACTGCGCAATTTGGGTTCAATATAAGTACTTTTTGGTGGCATGGTCAAGTTTTCATCGGCAATTTGTTTAATCTCTTCAACGCCAGCTGGTAACATTCCAAATCCTACCGCAAACTCACCGTTGTCTACCCTTGTTTTTAGTTCAATCAAGTCGTTACGCCCATGAATATAGGCAATTCTTTTGTCTTGTCGTAGGTCATTTATCCCCAAAATCGGTTTCAGTATCTTCTCATAAAGGATATATGAATCCAGCTCACTTAATGCATCGGTAAATTCATAATTCGTCTTCCGGAGGTACAGGGAATAGAATTCTCCGTCCAGGTACATATTAAAATGATGCTTTTTAGAGGGACGGTAGATCTCATGACCTCTATTTTCTATCCGGAACCATTCATCAAGCAAAATCAAGAACTCTTCCTTGGAGTGTCCGTTTAGATCTTTTATAAGCCTGCTGAACTCGAATACCCTTAGGTTGCTTTCTGATATCAGATAACTCATAAAATAATTGTAGGGTTCTTCTCCTGTATGGTTGGGATTATTCTCCCGGCTTTCTTTCGCCAGCAGCCATGAGGAAGCCGACCTGTGATGTCCATCTGCGATATAGATCTTTTCCATTTGAGCGAATTGAGCCCTGATCTGGGCGATCACATCCTTCCGATTTATCTTCCATAGATAGTGAATTTCCCTATTAGCCGTGGCGAATTCATATTCCGGTTCAGATTGCATGGTGTTTTTCATCAATTCCTCGATCACGAGATTGTCGGGATAGGTGAGAAGTACCGGTTCCGTATTGAAGCCGATTACTTTCAGGTAATCCTTGAAGAGTTCTTCACGATGAGCGATAGTGTCTTCGTGCTTACAGATAAGGTTGTTTTCATAATCTTCTGCACTCGCTGCTGCAATTATTCCACAACAGCTGGTTTCCCGGCTAATGATCTTGTAGATATAAAAGCAAGGCTCCTCATCCTGAATAAAAATATTCTCCTCCTTAAATTCGAGATAACGATTCCTTACCATGGAAAATCGCTTTTCTCCGCCTATATCATGCTGGAATTTATATCCAGGATTTATTATGTGCAGAAATGAATACGGATTATAGTCCAGTTGAGCTTTTAATTCCTCATTACTATAATCTTCGTAGGGGCGTGAGGCAACCAGGCCCGCATAAGCGGGCGCCGGTCTAACTGCCTTGAATGGAAGTATTTTGGTCAATATAAAAAGTTGATTTGGATAACCAGATGTTCAAGTTCTAGCTGCTGAATTGCGTAGAAACCTTTTCAGCCTTCTTACTTTCAGAATAGTCATAGAAGCCTTCGCCAGATTTTACTCCTATCTTTCCGGCCCTTACCATATTAGTAAGCAAGGGACAAGGTGCGTATTTAGGGTTTTTAAATCCTTCGTACATTACCTCAAGGATAGAGTGGCAAACATCCAGCCCTATAAAATCTGCTAATTGTAAAGGCCCCATAGGGTGAGCCATCCCCAGCTTCATAACAGTATCTATCTCGTAAACTCCGGCAACACCATTGTAAAGTGTTTCTATAGCCTCATTGATCATCGGCATTAGGATGCGGTTGGCAACAAACCCAGGATAATCATTCACTTCCACAGGAACCTTGTTCAGTTTTTCTGAAAGGTCCATGATTGTCTTGGTTACCTCGTCGCTGGTGTTGTATCCTCTTATGATCTCTACCAGTTTCATTACCGGTACAGGGTTCATAAAGTGCATTCCAATAACCCTTTCAGGATGAGAAACTACAGAGGCAATCTGTGTTATAGATATAGAAGAGGTGTTAGTTGCAAGAATAGTATCTTCTGAAGTTGATTTATCAAGATGCCTGAAGATCTTAAGTTTAAGGTCGGTATTCTCTGTAGCCGCTTCTACGACTACACTTGCATACTCCACGCCTTCTCCGATATCGGTGTAAGTTGTGATATTTTCAAGGGTTTCTTCTTTCTGGGCTTCAGTTATCTTTTCTTTGGCTACCATCCGGTCCAGATTTTTGGAAATGGTATCCAATCCTTTTTTCAGATTATCTTCAGAAATATCGATTAATTGTACCTTATAACCGTGCTGGGCGAAGGTATGAGCAATGCCGTTACCCATGGTTCCGGCTCCAATTACTGCTACGTTTTTCATTTTATAGATTTTTTAAAAGATACTCAGGGATTTCATCCTTTAATAGTTTTCCAAGTTTTTTAGAAAAAATACACTGAAATACTAAAATCACGGAAGATCCCGAAGTTTGGATTATACATTAAAACCGGCGATTACCTGATTTGCAATTTTTAAGGCCTTTGCGCCTTGTTCTAAGGTTACCACCGGTTCTTTATCATTATTTATGGCATCGGCAAAAGTTTCTAGTTCCTCAAGGATTGCGTTATTAGGAGAAACATCGGGATTGTCGAAATAGATCTGTTTTCTTATACCTTCAGCGTTTTGAAGAATCATGGCAAAATCATCCGGGTTTTCCGGAGCGTCTTTCATCTTCACCACTTCACATTTCTTCTCCAGGAAATCTACAGATATATAGGCATCCCTTTGAAAAAATCTTGATTTACGCATGTTTTTCATGGAGATCCTGCTGGCGGTAAGATTTGCAACACATCCATTTTCGAACTCGATCCTGGCATTGGCGATATCGGGGGTTTCGCTTATTACAGAAACTCCGCTGGCATTGATTTTTTTTACATCAGATTTCACGACACTAAGCACCGCGTCTATATCGTGGATCATAAGATCCAGAACTACAGGTACATCTGTTCCGCGCGGATTGAATTCGGCAAGCCTGTGAGCTTCAATGAACATTGGATTGTCAATGCGATCTGAAACTGCCTGAAATGCTGGGTTAAAACGTTCTACGTGACCTACCTGGCCTTTAACTCCATATTGCTTAGCCAGGTTTATCAATTCCTGCGCTTCTTCAAAAGTATTGGTGATCGGTTTTTCGATGAAAAGATGTTTACCTGCTTGAATTACTTTTTTGGCCACCTCAAAATGCGAAAGAGTAGGGGTCACCACATCTATCACATCCGCCTCGGCAATTAGGTCATCCAGGTTATCATACATTTTATAACCAAATTCAGAAGTAACTTTATAGGCATTTTCTTTATTGGCGTCATAAAAACCTATAAGTTCATATTCTTCAGACTGTTTTAAAAGTTTAAGATGGATTTTACCCAGGTGGCCTGCGCCGAGAACTCCTGCTTTGAGCATAATTTTGCATTTTTCACAAAAATAGCATTTTGATATTAAATAGTTTATAAAACGGTGTAGAATCCCGATTCGATTTTACTTGGAATTAGTCAGCTTCTTTCCCTATTTTTATCCATCTAATTAAGTCAAAAATAACTTGAAAGACACCTACAGACATCAGGGAAAAAGACAGCAGCTTGTGAAGACGGTGAAAAAGAAGGGAATCACCGACGAAAAAGTGCTCACCGCAATTGGTAAGATCCCAAGGCACCTGTTTATGGACAGCAGTTTTGAGGACCACGCCTACCAGGACAAAGCTTTTCCTATAGCTGCAGATCAAACTATTTCTCAGCCTTATACTGTTGCTTTTCAAACCGAATTACTGGAAATCAAAAAAGGCGACAAAGTTTTAGAAATTGGAACAGGTAGCGGTTACCAAACTGCGGTATTATGCGAACTTGGCGCAAAGGTATATAGTATAGAGCGCCAACGGGAACTCTATAAGAAAACTAAAAGTTTTTTGGCTAAAATTGGCTACCGGCCTAAATTCTTAAGTTTTGGAGATGGTTATAAAGGATTACCGGAATATGCTCCATATGAAAAAATCATAGTCACAGCCGGCGCACCTGAAGTGCCTAAGGATCTTTTGAGTCAGTTAAAAGTGGGCGGCAGACTTGTTATTCCGGTTGGCAGCGAGGTTCAAACGATGACCCTTTTCATAAGAAAATCTCCGAAAGAATTCGATAAGAAAGAATTTGGAGCTTTCAGATTTGTGCCACTTCTGGAAGACAAAAATTAGTGGATATAGAAAAATAGGAATCAATAAAAAAGCCCCTTATTGGGGCTTTCTTTTTTTATTTTGTCATCTGTTCTTCCGCCTTATCAACCACAATT
>CAYWAB010000061.1:0-15057 GCA_964456105.1 uncultured Christiangramia sp.
GAGCCTCTGAAGTTGACAATGATTATACAATCACAAGAAGCTGGATGGCTCAGGATTGTGCAGGAAACCAGGTTTCTTTTGTACAGGTGATAACTGTACTGGATACAACTGCACCGGAAATCACCTCCTGCCCTGCTCCTATAACTGTTTCAGCTGATGCAGGTTTATGTTCAGCTTCCGGAGTAGAATTAGGAATGCCTGTAGCTACAGACAATTGTGACTCAGACCTAACTATTACAAGTGATGCTCCAGAAGTATTTGAATTAGGCGAAACTTTAGTGACCTATACTATTACAGATGAATCTGGAAACTCTGTACAGTGCACTCAATTAGTGACTGTTGTTGATGATCAGGCTCCTGTAGTTGAAAGTATGAACGATATTAATGTAAATACTGATGCAGGTGTATGTGGTGCTGTTGTTGAATTTGGAATGGCAGGTGCTTCAGATAACTGTGAATTAACCTCTATAGAACTAACTGAAGGATTAACTTCCGGATCTGAATTCCCTATTGGAACCACAACAGTTACTTATACTGCAACTGATGGTTCAGGGAATACGACTTCATCAAGTTTCACTGTAACTGTTATTGACAATGAAGCTCCCGTTATTACTTGTCCTGGAGACATAGAACTTATTGTAGAAATAGGATCTACTTCAGCGATAATAGAATACAATGAGGTGACTGCAACAGATAATTGTGAAGTCACCATAGAAAGAACTGCCGGACTTGCTTCCGGGGCTGAATTCCCTTTAGGAACAACAACTGTTACCTATACAGCAACTGATGCTTCAGGGAATCAGGTAGAATGTTCTTTCAACGTCACAATAACAGAAGAAGAATTGCCTGATCCTCCTGCTGCACCAACTGTAACAATTGTTGACGCAACTTGTGCAGAACCAACAGGAACTATAACTGTGAATACTATTGAAGGATTGACATATAGTATAGATGGTGTAAACTATCAGGCTGAAGGGATTTTTACTGGCCTTGAACCAGGCACTTACCAGGTGACTGCTAAAGATGAATTCGATCAGGTATCCGCTCCTACCACGGTAACGATCACTGAGCCTGTAGCTGCTGAAATAGAAACAACAACAGTAGATCTTTGTAATGGAGAGGAAGGATTGATATTCGACCTTTTCGACCTACTGGTTGGGGATGTCGATGAAAGCGGAACTTGGACCGATCCAAATAACACCGGTGCCTTAGATAACGGATTCATAGATCCTACAGTGCTTGCAGTTGGTACTTATACTTTTACTTACGAACTTGAAGGTAACTGTCCGTCAAGCACCAACGTAACTGTTTCAATAAATGATGACTGTGTGGTATTACCTTGTAGTCTTACAGATATTCGCGACAGTATTTCAAAAGCAGTTACTCCAAATGGAGATAACCGTAATGATTTCTTCTCTATCGATTTTGCAGGAGAGTGTGGATTCATTTACGATGTACAAATATTTAACCGTTGGGGTAATAAAGTATTTGATGCTCAAAACTACCAGAACAACTGGGATGGTTTTTCTGAAAGCTCGTTTACAAGCTCTAACCAATTACCATCAGGAACCTACTACTATGTTCTTACTATAAGAAATAGTGATTTCGACCCAATACAAGGTTATATCTACTTAGGAACTAAATAAAAAAGGGAAACCATGAAAAAAGTTTATCTGATAATTTTAATTTTATTAGTTGCGGCCCCAGGATTTTCGCAACAGCTCCCTCAGTTTACGCAATACATGTATAATACGATCTCCATAAATCCAGCATATGCAGGAAGTAGGGATGGCTTCTCAATAGTCGGGCTTCACCGAAGCCAATGGGCAGATTTTGAAGGCGCTCCTACTACACAAACCTTATCGGTACATTCACCGCTAAGGAATGATAAGGTTGGTTTAGGCTTATCTATTATTAATGATAATGCAGGTTATGAAAATTATACTTATGCATACGGAGATTTTGCCTACAGGCTAGACCTAAGCGATGATGTGACCCTAAGGTTAGGGCTCAAGGCCGGTGCAAGCTATTATAATCTGGAAGATGAATTGCTTACAGATCCTGATGTGATTAGTGATCCATTTTTTGCTGACAGGTTGAATAGATGGAATCCTAATTTCGGAGTTGGTTTTTACCTTTCCTCACAAAACTGGTACATAGGAGCTTCCATTCCAAGGTTTATAAGCAATAACGATGAAAGGTATAATGATTACCTGGCCTTTGAAGAAGTTCATTATTACCTGACCGGTGGATACGTATTCGATCTTAGCGATAATGTTAAGCTTCGACCAACTACTCTTTTAAAAGCGACCAGTGGAGCACCTTTATCTGTTGATATTTCTGCTACTACGATTTTCAACGAGAAATTTTACCTTGGTGCCAATTACAGGATCGATGATGCAATAGGTGCTTTTTTAGATGTTCAGTTATTTGATGGATTTAGAGCTGGCTATGCCTATGAATATCCAATTTCAGATATTAGACCTTATACCTCAGGATCACATGAGATCCTTCTTATTTACGAATTCCGATTTAAGAATACCAGGTATAAATCACCCCGATTCTTCTAATTTAAAGCCTGATCATTATGAAAAACATTTACTATATAATCCTGATACTTCTCTCTTGCACTGTTGGTTTACAGGCACAGAGCGGGAAACAGAAAAAAGCAGATAGGCTTTACAACGATTTTGCTTATCTGGAAGCTACCGAAGTCTATAAAGAACTTATAGAGAACGATTATAACGTAACCTATAACACCAAAAAACTGGGAGATGCGTATATGATGTTACGCAGTCCTGAAAACGCTGTACATTATTATGGAGATATCATCGAAGAAGAAGATCTTTCTCCAGAATATTATTACAAATATGCTCAGGCCTTAAGAGCTGTTAAGCGATACGATGAATCCAAGCAATGGCTAAAAAAATATCTTGAGACTGGAAGGGCCTCGAAGGAGATCCAAACCATGATCGAGAAGACTGAATATAAAAGTAAAGCGACTTATAAAGTAAAATCGTCTGACTTCAACTCTGGAGTAAGCGACTTTGGGGTTTTTGTAAAGGATGATAAGGTATATTTCGTATCGGCCAGGAATGAAGGCGTAGATGTAAAAGATAAAATCTACAGCTGGACAGGAGAACCTTTTTTGGATATATACGTTCTTGATAAATCAACCGGAACTGTCTCCCCTATCCCTGGAGAGATCAACACGAAACTCCATGATGGCCCTGCGGTGGTGAGTCCAGATGGAATGACCCTGTACTTTACAAGAAATAATTATTTGAATAATAAGGAAGGAAAAAAGGATAAAGAAAAGACGAATCACCTGAAATTATACTCAGCTGTGAAATCTGGGGATCGTTGGGTAGATGTAAAAGAACTGCCTTTCAATAGCAACGATTATTCTGTAGGTCATCCAAGCATTTCACCAGACGGTAATACACTTTATTTTACTTCTGATATGGAAGGCGGATTGGGTGGAACAGATATCTATAAGGTTTCTATTCAGGGAAATAATACTTTTGGAACTCCTGAAAACCTTGGGGAGCCTGTAAACACCGAATTTGATGAGAGTTTTCCATTTATGGATACTGACGGTACACTTTACTTTTCTTCCAATGGACATGCAGGTCTCGGACTTTTCGATATTTTCAGGTTAGAAGATGGAGAAGTAGAAAATGTAGGAGAACCAATAAACAGTAGCATGGATGATTTCGCTTACTTCCAGGTAAGCGATTCCCAGGAAGGTTATATTTCTTCCAACCGTGAAGGAGATAGCGATAATATTTTCGTGTTCAATAAACTTAACCCTTTAATATTAACAGGTGTCGTTAAGAATGCTGTCAACGGAAAACCTGTTTCTGAAGCAACGGTTAGGGTAATGAACGAGGATGGTGAACAGATAGCATTCTTGGAAACTAATATGGAGGGTCGCTACCGTACGGAAGTAGACCGAAATAAGATGTTACCCATAGAGGCGAAAGAGATTGAATTCGAGACCTTTACAGGAACCGTGAACACAAATAATACAGATGACCTGGAAATTCTGGAATACGATATACAGTTAAATCCGGTAAGGGATGTGGAGTTCCTTGCTGAATTGGAAAATATCTATTTTGATTTTGACAAGGCGACCATTAGGCCAGATGCAGCTAAAGAACTGGATAAACTGGTAGATCTAATGAAAAATGAATATCCGGATCTGGTTATAGAAATAGGCTCTCATACCGATCGTAGAGGTTCTAAGGCCTACAATGAAAAACTGGCGGAGAGAAGAGCTAAATCAACTTATGATTACCTGGTATCTAAAGGAATATCTCCCGATCGCATAGTAGAATATAAAGGATATGGTGAAACCCGTCCTGCAATAGACTGCGAAAGATGCAGCGAAAAGGAACATCAGCTGAACAGAAGATCTATGTTCAAAGTGGTGAAAATGGAATAACAAGCTAACTAACCAAGAAAAAGAGGCTTTCAAAATTATTTTTGCACACCCCTACAAAAGGATCAGTGAAACTGAAAGGCAAAAATAATTAATAAGCCTCTTTTTTAAATTTTAGATTTTGCTTAGAATGATTTGAAGGGTCTGTCCGTAAATAAGGATAGTATGTCCAGAAAGAATACAAATCGACCCCAACAAATCGGTTAAGAAAGAAAAGGTTCAGCCTATACCTGAACCTTTTCTGCTTTTATATACTACTATAAAGTATTTTATAAAATACCTTAACCCTATCTTTTCTTGCGAAAACAAACCCACTATCCTAATGTACTCTCTGAATAAATATAGGGATTTCACCTTTCCACACTAAAAGAGACCAGATTTGACCTAAATCAGTAGATCTTAAACCTTAATGTATCTACAGTGGTATTCTTAATCCAACAAATGCAGATATTATAAAAGCCTTAGCACAAAAAAAGGGTCAGCCGTTAAGCATGACCCTTTTCTTCGATTTGGGGGGAAAACAAAACTTACGTTTTAGTCATTGGTCTATCCAGTCCTTATGCCGCGACAGACCACAAAAGCATCACTTTTTAATAAATATATTCGTGAAATAATTCTTTCCTTCTGAATCTTTTCTAACAGAGATTCCAAAATGCGTATGGTCACCATCTATGTTATCTTTATGCGCCTTGCTTTTTAACCAGGCATTCATAACGCCATCTGCAGAATGATAACCAAAAGCTACATTTTCACTCACAGATTTAGCTCCTAGCTGATTCATAAGATAAGAGGCACGTTGTGAGAAATTGTCGTGACTTACCTTCCCTGTCTGGATCATATAAGCATTGTGATCCTCTGCCTCGATAGAAATATCATCTATTGGCTGTAACTCATTCATACCATTTGCTCTCCTGTACAAATTAAGATCTTCTAGAATCTCCATTTCAATTTGAGCATAGTTATATTCAACCTTTTTGGTTACTACCTGATCATAGGCAGCAACTTCGTCATTAATATTATCTTTGGAACAAGATGTAAGAAATAACGTACATAAAATAAAGATCGTACTGGTTAATGTAATTTTTTTCATAGTTACACATGTTAGATTCAGGGATTATAAATGTACATATTTTATCGACTAAATGCATAACACGGATAAATTATTACATTAAATTTGTAATATTTAACATTTTTTGTAGGAATTTACCACAAAGAAGACCAATCGACCGGATTCGATAATCGATTTTTAAGTGATTTTGATTTAACTATTCAACGATAATTTCCTTACCATCATCGGCAAGGACAATGTTTGAAAAGATAGATTCAGCTTCCTCCTTAAAAAGCTGAATGTTAGGATAACGGGTGGAATAATGCCCAAGGATTAAAAGTTCCACACCGGCATCTCTCGCGATGCTTGCCGCCTGTCTGGCTGTAGAATGTTTGGTAGGGAAGGCTAGTTCAGCCTGTTCCTCAAGGAATGTGGATTCGTGATATAGAGCTGTAATATTTTGTATCTGAGGTATTATTTCTGGATCATAGACCGTATCACTGCAAAAAGCGTATGATTTTGGGGGAGCGGGATCTGCTGTCACCAGATGATTAGGAATAAGCTCCCCATCTTCAGATCGCACATCCTTTCCTTTTTTCAAGCTTTTATAAAGACTAACATCGATATTATACTTAACCGCTTCATGAACAAGCAATTTTCTGTCCCCGGGTTTTTCTCTAAAAAGAAAACCGTTGGTATAAACGCGATGCTTAAGGGGGATGGTAGTTACACTCAGTTTCTGATTTTCCATAATGAGCTCTGGTTCCCTTGAAGATAATTCATGAAAAATTAAAGGATAACTGGTCCAAGAATTAGCGAGCTTTAGTTGTAATGTAATTATCTCTTTTATTCCTTTTGGTCCATAGATATGAAGTTCCTTCTCGCGATTCAGTAATCTAAAGGTAGATACCAGTCCAACTAAACCATAAAAATGATCTCCATGGAGATGAGAGATGAATATATGTTCAATTTTGGAAAATTTAATCTTGTTTTTTCTCAACTGGACCTGTGTGCCTTCACCACAGTCAATAAGAAAGAGGTGATTTTGAATTTCCAGTACCTGTGAAGTAGGATTAGTAAAACTACGGGGAGTGGCTGCGTAACAACCTAGTATATTTACTTTCATTCCTCCGTGTTTTTGATAGCTGTGAACAATATTTGTTTAAAAACCAAGATCTCTCTGTATCTCATCCATCTGAATCATATCCTCCGCTTCCTGTAAAGTTGGAACAACGATTAATTCTTCCGGGAGTTCATCTATACCTACAGAATTATTCACAATCACGAAACTCTTATGTTCTTCCTTATGAAGATTCGAGATTTCAAGAAAACCTAGAAATGATCTCTGATCTAGATCATTATATTTTGAAAGGTCTATAACAAGGTTTTCTTTAAACTTATCATGATTTTTTGTAAGCTCAGAAGTGAATTCAGTTAAGGAGTCGGAATCATTTTTAATAAGTGTGTAATTTTCTTTCCTTGTTACTTTCATAATCTCACTCTTTCTCCTAAAGTTAATAAATGTATCGGGCTTAAGAAAACTATTGCTTGATTCTCGAGGCCAAAAGATAAATAACAGCCATCCTAACGGCAACACCATTCTGGACCTGATCAAGAATTATGGCATGTTCAGAATCTGCAACGTCACTGGTGATCTCTACCCCTCTATTTATAGGCCCGGGGTGCATTACAACAATTTCTTTATTCAAGCTGTCAAGCAGCTTTTTATTCAGACCATACTGGCGAATATACTCTCTGGTACTTGGGAAGTAACTAATATCCATTCTTTCATTCTGTACCCTTAGCATATTTGCCACATCACACCATTCAAGAGCTTTTTTAAGATCTGTCTCCACTTCTACTCCAAGAGATCTAATGTGCTTTGGCAACAATGTTTTGGGACCGCATACTTTAACTTCGGCTCCTTGCAGTTTAAGGGCGAAAATATTAGACAGGGCCACCCGGCTATGGAGTATATCTCCCACGATGACCACTTTTTTAGCCTTTACTTCGCCAAGTTTTTCTCTGATAGAATAAGAATCAAGTAATGCCTGGGTTGGATGCTCATGAGCTCCGTCGCCGGCGTTGATAATGCTTGCCTTTATGTGTTTAGATAGAAATATTCCGGCTCCAGGATTCGGGTGACGCATCACGACCATATCCACTTTCATCGAAAGGATATTATTTACGGTATCGATAAGTGTCTCTCCCTTTTTGACCGAAGAAGAGGCTGCTGAAAAATTTATTACATCTGCACTCAACCTTTTTTCTGCTAGCTCGAAAGATAATCTGGTTCTTGTACTGTTTTCGAAAAAGAGATTCGCAATAGTAATATCTCTTAAAGAAGGAACCTTTTTAATTGGTCGGTTAATTACCTCCTTGAAATGATCTGCGGTCTTGAAGATAAGTTCAATATCATCGGCATTCAGATATTTGATTCCTAATAAGTGATCTACACTTAATTCGCTGCTCATTTTTCTTTATTTTGAAATAAGGTAAACAGCATCTTTCCCATCATGCTCCTTCCAGCTTACCTTAACTTTTTCTTCATTTATGGCATCCACCTGTCTCCCATTATAATCAGGCTGAATTGGTAGATGTCTGCTGAACCTTCGGTCTATAAGGCTTAGCAGTTCAATTTCCTTTGGTCTTCCAAAAGACTGTATGGCGGTAAGAGCCGCCCTTATACTTCTCCCGGTATAAAGGACATCATCAATGAAAACAACTCTTTTGTCTTCTACGATAAAATCTATTTTAGTCTTGTTAGCCTCAAGCGGTTTTTCACTTCTCCGAAAATCATCACGGTAGAAGGTTATGTCCAACTGACCAGATCTGATATCATTAAGCCCGTATTCTTCTTTGAGGATCCTTTCAATTCGATCTGCAAGGAAAACTCCACGAGGCTGGATCCCTATTAAAACCGTGTTTTCAAAATTGGTGTGCCGTTCTACTAATTGACAGGCTAAACGATGCAGGATTATATTGAGTTCGTTTGAGTCTAGCAGTACTTTACGGCTCATAGGACTTTTTGTAGATTGAAACAAAAGTAAGGTTTTTTTTAATTTCAACTTTATTTAAAGGAACTAAAAACTGGGCTTTCCTTATTTAAATCATTAAATTAAAAAGGTTATTAATTATAAGCAACAAATGTTCAAAAGCAGGGAAATAAGATGGTTTTCAAAAAATAAAGACAGGAATATTTCTGGATGGTTCAACTCTAAAGGTTATGATTTCGAAAAGATCGAAGGGCGAACCGATTTTTACCTTCTATTGCCTGGCAGAAAGGATATGGGGGTCAAACTTAGGGAAGGCAACATCGAAATTAAACACCTTGTTGCCCTTCCGGTAAAAGGAAAACTTAGTAGGAACTTGCAGGGATATTTTGAAGATTATATCAAATGGAGCTTTAATATAGAAAGGCGGGATGAAATAACTTCCCGCGTACTGGACGGAAATTATCCCCAGTGGATCAACATTCATAAGGAACGTCTGGGTGTTAAACTTACGATCAAATCCAACAAAATACAGCTAATAGATATAGATCAGGAAATAGACAGCGGGTGCCAGATAGAATATACTCGTATTCATTTAATGAATGAAATCTGGTACAGTTTTAATCTGGAATGGTTTGGAGAAGAAATACTGAATATAGAAGAGGAGTTCTTAAATAATATTCTTGGTGACACTAAATTTTTTCCTGAAGATTCTATGGGCTATGCTGAATTCTTGAACTGTAAAAATTCATTCGATTCGAATTCCTAATTGTTCTTTAAGAAATTTCACGATCTCCCTTTCCACTACTTCAGTGTCTTTAGATTTAATATCGCTACCAATGAAATGCGTTCCTGGAGTATCCAGGGATTTAAGTACAATTAAAGAATCTGGTGTGGTGAATTTTTCATGGATTTCAGGATATACACTTACTTCCACATGCTCGTCCTCATTAATTGTATTTTCGTGAAAATATAAAGTAAGCACCGGGATCTCGACTTCTTTGATGGTTTTATTCTTAATGATATTTGAGACCAGCACCTGCAAATCAACCAAAGCTCTTGAGGGATAAATAGTGTCCCAATATTGTTTGGCCAGATCACTTTCATGTTCAATCTCTTTATTTTTTCCAAATGAAATAAGCTTTGCTATTTCATATCCCCATGGTGAATTAAGCACAAAGGTGCCGGGAACATCATCCTGAAAATTTGGGGAAAGATTAATAATGGCATGTATGTCATCAGGAAATTCAGCGGCAAGTTTTAAGGCAAGGGTGCCGCCGGTGGAAGTGCTTAAAACTATGACCTTCTCACCTATTCTCTTTCCAATTACCAGAGATTCCTTTGCCGATGCCCAGGCGTTTAAAGCTGAAAAATTATTTAGAGAGGCTGGTGGTTTCAATCCGTGGCCAGCGATTCTGGATAAATATAAATTGGCTCCAAGAGTATCTGCAATGTTTAAGTTTACTGGATACCCATCACGATAACTTCCGGCGAAACCATGCAGGTAAATGATACCGTATTCTGTAATTTTAGCAGTATTATTATGCCATATGATCCTGGCCTGGTTATCCTCTCGCAGAGGAAGAGTATCCTGTTTTTCGTATATAAAATTTTCGATTCCCGTTAGACTATTAGGTATTTCAGGTAATTTATTTGAAAAATTGGGACTTGTCGGAACAGGACCTAAAAAAAACGCTATTACAGCTATGGAAAATAAAACGATAAAAATCCAATGCTCTTTTTTCATTCTCAATAATAAGCATTTCAAAAGGCTTTATTGTTATCCTTTTTTTTAAAAAAGGCCAGGGATAAAATAAAAAAAGATCAACCATTATTTTATTTCTTTGTGGTAGCTCAATTCTCTATATGACCATCCAACCACTCTCCAATTTTCCAGTCGAAACAATAACTAATTGCTTTAATAAAAGCTTCGCCAACTACATCGTGCCGTTACAATTAACTACGGAACAAATGAAGAATAAGATGATCAATGACTGTGTGGATCTGGACCTTTCGGTAGGAACCTCTATAAAAGGAGAGTTGGTAGGTTTTATTTTGCATGGAATCGGAAATTTCTCGGGAAGATATACGGCCTACAATGCAGGGACCGGAGTTATTCCTGAAAAAAGAGGATTTGGTTTAACCGGTGAAATGTACCGCTTTATTTTGCCCTCATTAAAAAATAAAGGAATTGAACAATGCAGTCTGGAAGTTATCGAAAATAATACAGTTGCATTGAAAAGTTACCAAAAGATAGGTTTTAAGATCAGCAGAAAATTCACCTGTTTTAGGGGTGATCCTTTAATATCGAATCCCCAAGAATTCTCTACAGCTTTTCTAACTGAACCCGACTGGAATTATTTAGAAAGCTTTTGGAATTGGGAACCCTCCTGGCCTAATTCAAGGGAGGCCGTCCAACGCAGCTGGAATAAATTGAATACCATTGCCATTGAGGAAAATGCTTTGCCCATAGGTTATTTGATCTATAATCCAGAATCAGGAAGAATAAGTCAGATTGCGGTCAAAAAAGATATTCGCGGTCAAGGCATTGGGACTGGCTTATTTTCTGAACTAAGTAAAAAGCTCAAAAAAGAAATAAGCCTTATTAATATAGATTCTTCAGACGTTGATACCGTACAATTTTTGAAAAGAATGGGGATGAAAGCATATATCAATCAATTTGAAATGATCATGCATCTATAGCCAACCAAGACTATTTTCTTTCAATTTAAAGACTCGAAATTGGATATTTGATCTTTAATGCTTTTTGCCTGTGAATGAAGCAAATCTAAAATTGACTTTGTTTTAGTAATTTAGGCATGGACGCAAAACTATAAATCCTACAATGAAAAAAATTCCAATTCTTTTCAGCTTGTTGCTCTTTTTTGCTGCTAAATGCCAGGAACCCAAACTATCTATAAAGGATCTGTTATCCGATTCTCCTTCTATCTCGGGTAAACCGGAATATCTTGAATCTCCATTCGTGACGGCTGGGAACCGTGTTTATATTGTAGGGCATCAAAATGGAAGCTTCCCTGAGTTAGGTTGGCATATTCCTGGAGAAATGGGTGGTATTTGGGATCATCCCATTAAACTTGCTGATGGTTTCGAGGCTGAGATTATTTCTCATGATAGATCTATTGAATTAAGTAATGCTGACTCTTTTACCAATTATCCTGTCGCCAGTAAGCACGATTTTAAGCTAAAGGATATAGGCATTGAAGTAGAACGCTGGCAATTTGTACCGGACGATTCTGAAGGTATAGCTATCCAGTATATTATCAAGAATAAATCAGAGAAAACAAGGAAGCTAGATTTTATATTTAAGGTTTTTTCAGATCTCAGACCAACCTGGCTTGGGGAAAAGACTAATATGATAGATGGGAAAGATAAATCCCTTTTCTACGAAAATGAAGGATACTGGTTTGTCAAGGACAGTCTTAACCCTTGGAGCCTTGTATATAAGGCCGATCGGAAAGCCGATTTCCGGAATGTACATGATTCCAACTATAAAGGATTAGGTACAGGAACTTCACTGGGATATTACCTGTCTATTCCTGCCCGGGGTTCAGAAATTATTACTTTTTATATGGCTGGATCTTATAGTTCGGTTTCTGGATCCTTAAAAAATTTCCGTAATCTTCAATCTAACATTGAAAATGAAATTGTAAATAAAAGGAATAGATATAAGGAATTAGCCGAAAAATCAAAGCTCAGTATTCCTGATAAACGACTCCAGGAAACCTTTGAATGGCTTAAATATAATTCGGCATGGTTGGTCCAGGAAGTACCGGAAATCGGAACTGGTATTACTGCAGGAATCCCTGATTATCCCTGGTGGTTTGGTGTTGATAGCGAATACGCATTAAAAGGATACATGGCTGTTGGTCAGAAAAACCCCGTTTATAGTACTATTCAATTATTGGATAGTGTATCGAAAGCGGTCAATGGAAATGGAAAGATCATACATGAAATGTCCACCAATGGAGTGGTCTTCAACGACGGAAACATTAACGAGACCCCTCAATTCACCTCCTTGATCTGGGAGATCTATACATGGAATGGTGACCAAGAATTTTTAAAAAGATACTTTCCCACCATTAAGAAAGGTCTGGAATGGCTAATTACTGAAAAGGACCTTGACCATAATCTTTTTCCGGATGGCTTTGGAATGATGGAAATTCATGGCCTTGACAGTGAAATGATAGACGTGGCCTCCTATACACAAAAGGCTTTTGAAGATGCCTCCAAAATAGCGATGAGCTTAAATAATGTTTCTTTAGCAGATAAATATGCAGAAATCGCAAAGGAGCTCACGAAAAAGATCAATGATGAGTTCTGGTCTGAAGAATTCGGCTCTTATGCCGATTTTATAGGTACAGATGAACAGGCACTGCGACTAATCGATGATGCGATTGTTCGGGCCGACACATTGAATAAACCCTGGTCTGTAAAAGAACTAGAAGAAAAGAAGCAATATATTCTTAATAACCCGTCAGATACATCCCGACCGTTCGTACTGCATCATAACTGGGTGGTGAATACCCCGATGGAAATGAATATCGCAGAACCTGAAAAGGCAAAAATAGCACTCCAAACAGCTGAAAAATTCACTAATCCTTTTGGTGTTTTTGTTACCGGCATAGACAGGGATGAAGAAGTAAGTAATGAAGAAGCATCCTTTAAAGGAAGTAAGGCATTCTCATACACCGGCGCAGTAATGACGCTGCCTACCGGAGTCCAGGCTATATCTGAAAATAATTACGGAAATCCAGACAAAGCCCTGGATTATTTAAAAAGAATGACCCGTTCATTCAGTTTTGCTTTTCCCGGAAGTATGTATGAAGTTTCTCCTGATTATGGAATGATCACCCAGGCATGGAATATCTATAGCTTCGCAATACCCATCATCCAGCAATTTTTTGGAATTCAACCAATGGCTTCTCAAAAAACCGTGATCATAGATCCGCTGATGCCCACAGAATGGAATAATGCGTCCCTGGAGAATGTGGAAATTAGTGATAATAAGATTTCTATTTACTTTTCTGAATCAGGTCCAGAAATAAAAATGGAAATAGTCAAAACTAACCCAGATTGGAAGATCATTCTTCCCCTTTCCAATTATAAATTACTTTCTTCTAATCTTTCTAAAAATGAAGTTAATCGCGCTCGTTTAGAAACTAACAAAAGTAATGTAGTTCTAAAATTAAAAAGATTGTAATTCTGTTTTCATTACGCTAAAGGTTAAAAAAGTACCCAAAAGTGGCTTACATTTCAGATATTTCAAATTTCGGGTGTAACAAAAATTCTGCAGGGGCGTCTTCCATTAAACATTAACCTAATTACCAATGAACAAATTATTTTTAATTAGCGCCTTCTTATTGGTTGGCGTTATGGCCCAGGCACAGGAAAGAAAGATTCTAACCTCAGACGGGGTGGAACTATACGTAAAAGTAAAAGGGAAAGGAGCTCCCTGCCTGTATTTACATGGCGGTCCGGGATCCGGAAGTTACTGGATGGAGAAATTCTTCGGAGATTTCATGGAAGAAAATTTTACGATGATCTACCTTGATCAAAGAGGTGTAGGCAGATCCGGAAGTCCGGAAAACGGTGATTTCAGTATGAAAAGAATGACTAAGGATTTTGAGGAAATAAGGGAAGCTTTGGGATATGAAAAATGGCTTACAATTGGTCATTCCTTTGGGGGCATCCTTCAAATGGGTTATGCTGAAAATTATCCCAATGCGCAGGAAGGCATGCTCATGATCAATAACACACTGGACATTAATGACAGTTTTTGCAATAGCTGGGGTCCTAAGGCTTCAGAATTGCTTGGAGAGGATTATGCCGGTTGTGCGAATGACGATATGGACATGTTGGACCGTTTACATTCTTTGGTATACCAGCTTAAACAAAAGGATATTTTCTGGAAAATGGCCTTTGCTGAAAAAGAAAGCGAAAAAATAATGGATTTTACTTACTCTGAAATTCCAAACTGGACATACGACTTTGGTAACGTGGCCTGGCATTATGAGGACTATAAGAAGAATTATCTTCCTAATACCACAAAAATAAATGTACCCGTACTCTTTTTTTATGGAACAAAGGACTGGATGGTGGGGCCGGAGCACTATAAAAAAGTAGCCTTCCCGAATATGTTATTATGGAAAAGTGAAGTAGGACATATCCCCTTCCTGGAAAATAAAGAAGATTTGAAAAAAGCAATCTTGTCCTTTACCTCGAAAAATAAATTCAGTAGTTAATTTATTAAAATAGAAACCAAGCATAAAAAAACCTCCTTAGTTGCCTAAGGAGGTTTTCATTATAAAAGCTCTGCAAAGATTACTCTTTACCTTCCATTTTATCTTTCAACGCTTGAAGATCAGCATTAACATCACCAATTGTAGTAGTGTTATCCTTGCTTTGAGCAGCTGATTTCTTAGCAGCTTGCTTAACAATTTTTTGCTCTTCTTCTTTGTGAATTACCATGTGAGAAGCTACCACTCTCTTGAATTCCTTGTTGAATTCAATGATCTGGAATTCTGCTTCTTCACCTTTCTTCAATTTGCTTC
>CAYWAB010000062.1:0-8591 GCA_964456105.1 uncultured Christiangramia sp.
AGAAAATAATTAACTTGATCAACGAACCAATACTAAGCCGACAAATCCGCGTCCCTTACTCCGCCAACTGGCGATAACCGAGACCGTTACACACTATTACGCGGATTCAAAATTCGACATTTTTTAAAGGTTTTCTATAACGGACAATTTCAAATTATTCAAAACTGACTCTTTAAAATTGTGATTTTTAGTCCTAATCACGCGGACTAAAAAATGAACTTTTTAAACGAAAATTCTGATTAAAAAGCGGACGATTGATTCAAAATTCGAACTGAAAAAAGAAGCTTTTTTATTTCCGTTCCAGATTAAAAATTCTCACTTAGAACTTTTTTGATTTAGCAAAGAATGAAATTCAACTTCTATAGAAAAATTATTCCGGCTCGTCACCCGTGAGCAACAGAACGGGCGTAACAGTGTGTAACAACGGTTATCGCAAATAACGGGCAGTAAGCTGAAAATTGTTATTTTAGAGACCAATTAAAAACAACTAAGCCGACAAATCCGCATCCTTATTCCCGTCACTTGCGTTAACCGGGACCGTTGCCAACAAGCTGTACAAAACTCCGATTAAGAATAAAAGTATTAAATTAGAATTCGTATTTTTGATAAAAAGCTGAAAATGGATTTAGAAGCCAGAAAAATAGAATTCATTCAGGAATTTTTAAAACTTCAAAGTGAGGAAGCAATTACCCGACTTGAAAAAGTTTTAAAGAAAGAGAAAAATTATCTGCAAACAGAGAGATTCAGCCAATGAGTATAAAAGAGTTCAATAAAAGAATCGATAAATCAATGAAAGATTCGAAAGAAGGAAGATTAACTGAGGTTAATAATCTAACGGCGGAGATTGAGAAATGGAGCTAAAAATTTATTGGACTGACTTCGCATAAAACGAACTTCAAAAAAATTTCAAATATTTAAAAGAGAATGCCAGCCTTAGAGTCGTTAGAAAAGAAACTCAGAAAATAGTCAAAGAAACTCGCCGACTAAAAAAGCAACCTGAAATTGGCCAAATAGAAGAACTACTATCCTAAAGAAAACAAGAATTTCGGTATTTAGTTCATCAAACTTTCAAGATTATTTACTGGATTAATAAAGAGAAGTACCAAATTGAAATTGTTGATGTTTTCGATACTCAACAGCATCCAATAAAAATTAAGAGATCAAAATAATAGCAGCCAGTTGGCAACAATATTTTCAGAAAAACTTGCTATTGATTCGTTTTTGGTGCAATTTTACATCAAATAAAAAAGATTATGGCAAGGCAAAGTATTTCATTTACAAAACCAAATGACGAATGGTTGAAATCTCAAATTGAGAATGAAGAATATTCCAGTAAAAGTGAATTGGTTAATGATCTAATAAGACAGGCAAGAAATCAGCAAGTTCAAATTGATTGGATTAGAAGTAAAATAGAAAAAGCTGAAAATAGCGGATTTACAAATGATCGTAAAGAACAGATCTTAGAAAAATCAAAGTCTTTACTTAATGAGTAAATATCGACTAAGTAACGTCGCTAAAGAAGACTTAATTCGGATTCATCAATTTGGAGTAAAAAGATTTGGAGTAACTCAAGCAGATAAATATTTCGAGACATTTTTTGAATATTTCGATCTCATCGCCGAGCAACCTTTCACTTTTGAAGCAGTTGACTTTATAAAACCTGGATATAGAAGATGCGTGTGCGGACCTGATAGCATTTATTATCGAGTAGAAAACAATATTGTCGAAATTATGACAATTATCGGCAAACAAGATTTAAGCAATATCTAATCAAAATTCAGAGAAATTAAATTTAAGTCGGTTCATCGCCAATAAGCGGCAGCCTTAGAAGGAAAGTAATTAACTTGACCAACAATAAAATACTAAGCTTACATCCCTATACCTATCGGGACCGCATCCCTTACTTCCCGCAACTGGTGATAACCGAAACCGCTAGCAGAAATTAAAAAAAGTTAAAATACCATGAGACATAAAATTATACTTTTTATGAGCCTGATTTTATTAAACATAAATTCTTACGGTCAAAATACCAAGGAAGCTTTAAAGGTAGGAATCATAGGTCTTACACATACTCATGTTCACTGGATTTTTGGCAGCGAACCTCGTGGTAATATAGAAATTGTTGGTATTGTAGAACCCGATAAAGAGCTTGCTCAGCGTTATGCAAAACAATATGAATTTCCCATGAGTAAAGTTTACCCTACCATAAAACAAATGCTTGATGCTACGAAACCTGAAGCGGTAACCGCTTTTGGCACTATATACGAACACTTGGAAGTGGTAGAAGCTGCGGCACCAAGAGGCATTCATGTAATGGTAGAAAAACCATTGGCCGTTAGTATGGAACATGCCAAAAAAATGCAAGACTTAGCAGAAAAACACAAAATCCATTTATTAACCAATTACGAAACCACCTGGTATCCTACGACTCATAAAGCCTACGAATTAGTCAAAAAGCAGAATAAAATAGGTGAGATTAGAAAAATAATGGTAAATGATGGACATAAAGGTCCAAAAAAGATTGGGGTAAATGACGAATTCCTAGAATGGTTAACTGATCCCATTCAAAATGGAGGTGGTGCAGAAGTAGATTTTGGTTGCTATGGTGTTAATCTTTTGACTTGGTTTATGAATGGTAAAAGACCAAATAGCGTAACAGCAATTTCTCAACAATTACAGCCAGAAAATAACCCAAAAGTAAATGACGAATCTATCATATTATTACAATACGATGATGCCGTAGCTGTAATACAAGGGTCCTGGAACTGGCCTATTGGAAGAAAAGATATGGAAGTCTATGGCGTTAACGGCGTTGTCTATGCCGACAATAAATATGACTTGCGTATTAGAATTTCAGAAGGATATGATGGATATAAAGAAGAGGTGATGAAATTGGAGGAGAGAAAAGCACCTTTGGACGATCCGTTTGCATTTTTAGCAGCGGTAATAAGGGAAGAAATTCAATTAGATGATTTCGACTTAAATTCTCTTGAAAATAATATCCTGGTCGTTGAAATTTTAGAAGCTGCCAAGAAAAGTGCTAAGCTAAATAAAACCATTAATTTCAATAAATAGTGGGATGAACTTACGAATTATTAAAAAGTAATAATCCAAAAAAAGAAAAAGGTTAAGCCGACATCCCGACAGCTATCGGGACCGCATCTATAGCTCAGCGCAACCTGGCATTATAGTATACTTAGGCTGCAATTTTGTGTAATTATTGAAATGCACTATGAATAGGAAATGTCTTTTATTATTTTCAATTCTTTTTGTGATAACTGAAGTCTTTTCTTCTACAAAGGACAGCATAGCCATTGAAAATGTAACTATTATTCCAATGACGGAAGAAATAGTTTTAACCAACCAAAGGGTAATAATTTCGAATGGGAGGATAATTAGCATAGAATCATCCACAAAACCTCTATCAAATAAGGTTAGTTTAAGCATTGACGGCTCGAACAAATATTTAATTCCCGGACTTGCAGAGATGCATTATCATTATAGAAGTAATGCTATTGAAAGTGATCTAAAACTTTTACTGGCTAACGGCATTACCACTGTTAGGAATATGGCAGAATCCAGTGGCCAGGATCAAATGAACATCAAGCAAAGAATCTCCACCGGGGATTTAATAGGTCCGAATTATTTTACAACCGGACCTTATCTGACATCGAAAGACCTTTCAACGATAGTAGATGTTAAAAGAATTGTGGATCACCATAAAGAAAGAGGATATGATTTTTTAAAACTTGCTGATAATCTACCACTCCACATCTATTTAAACCTAATTGAAGAATGTCAAAAAAGTAAGCTCAAAATAATTGGACATTCTCAAAGAAATTTACCCTTAGAGTTTTCACTAAGAATGAATTCTATCGAGCACGTTGAGGAATTCTTATACCTATCAGAAATCGATAAGGCCAAAACCTTGTACGAATACAATGACAAGGAACTGAATCAACTAGCTGTTAAAATAAAAAATAGCGGAATTTATATAGGTACAACTCTTACTGTCTTCGATTTTATAAACAAATGTCTTAATGACAGCACTTTTGCTGCCTTCCAGGAAGATGAGTCGTTAAAATATCTGGCACCCCATCAAAGGGATATATGGCTGTCTGAAAAAAACGACTATAGAAAATTAAAGGAAAAGGAATTCAACGGGATAAAAGCTCCTGTTCTTTTTAATGATCAATTTGCTTGGATCAAAAACTTCACGAAAATTTTATTTGATAATAAGGTTTCCATGCTTACAGGGAGTGACACCTACGGAATGGTAATCGTTGGATTTTCCCTAAGTAAAGAATTTGGCTTTCTTCAGGATGCCGGTGTGAGACCTTATGAAATATTACGTGCCAGTACCGTGGTGCCAGCAAGATACCTGGGCAACTATGGAGTTCAAGGAACGATAACAGTAGGTAAAAATGCAGATCTGGTACTTTTAAATAAAAATCCATTGGAGGATATACGAAACCTAAGTTCGATAGAAGGCGTTATGTTAAAGGGCAGATGGATTGATCAAAACGCCATCAACAAAATGCTTCAGGAAGTAGAGTCATCATTCAATTAAAAATCCTATTCAGGATACAAACATTATCCAAATCCTTTTGGGCAGATTCCGATAACTAATTCCCCTGCCTATAGAATCCTTTGAGCTCTAATAGTCTGAATTTCAGCATTAAAAATTCGTCTACTCGCAAAAGTGACCTTTAAAAAGCATATATTAGTTGTGATATATTCCTGTACGGTTCAACTTTCACAACTATTAACCAATGATCAAATTCTTTAAGAAGATTTGGCAACAATTACTTTCCGAAGGAAAAACTGGAAAGTATTTTAAATATGCAATTGGAGAAATTAGTCTGGTGATTTTCGGATTTTTAATGGTATTAGAGATTATTAGAAAATCCAATACCACTGAAACACTGGAGCCTACAGGTGACATTAAATTCGGATTTTTTCTAAGGGAGCCGTAGCCAAACAAGATGTGCAAATTGACAGCTTTCAACCTAAAACCACAAAATGAGAGTTATTTAATTTTTTACTAAACCACCAAAAAAGAATTGAAATGAAAAACATGTACTTATTTCTTGTATTGAGCTTTATTTTAGGCCATACGACTTCCAATGCCCAATCCAATGAAATCCAAAACGAAATTCAAACTAAAGTAAAGGGAGTTGAGCAGAAGGTAATAGATTGGCGACGGGATATTCATCAAAACCCTGAATTAGGTAATCGCGAAGTTCGAACGGCAGCTTTGGTTGCGAAGCATCTAGAATCCCTTGGCATGGAAGTAACAACCAATGTAGGCGTAACCGGTGTCATAGGGATACTGAAGGGAAGTCTTCCGGGACCTGTGGTAGCGTTACGGGCAGACATGGATGCCTTACCTGTTTTAGAAAGAACCCCTGTTCCTTTTGCCTCCAAAGTAAAGACCATTTACAATGGTGAAGAAACGAATGTTATGCATGCCTGCGGTCATGATTCACATGTGGCAATTTTAATGGGTGTTGCAGAAGTTTTGTCTGGAATGCAGAAGGACCTAAAAGGAACCGTTAAATTCATTTTTCAACCTGCCGAAGAAGGCGCACCAAAAGGGGAAGAAGGTGGCGCCGAACTCATGGTTAAAGAGGGGGCATTAAAAAACCCGGATGTTGATGTCATTTTCGGACTTCATATCAACGCGCAAGTCGAGGTTGGAAAAATCACCTATCGCCCCGGAGGTATGTTCGCAGGAGTTGGCGACCTAAAGATTACGGTAAAAGGAAAGTCTTCTCACGGGGCAGAACCCTGGTCCTCGGTAGACCCGATCGTGACCTCTGCTCAAATTATAAACAATCTTCAAACTATAATTAGCCGTAATGTGAATATTACACGAAATGCAGCCGTAGTTACTATTGGTTCCATTCATAGCGGTAATCGTTCCAACATAATTCCTGAGCAAGTTGAGATGCTCGGTACCGTAAGGACTTTAAGTGATGCAGATGAAAAATTGATTTTTAACCGCATTCGTGAAATAGCAACTAAAACGGCTGAAGCAAACGGGGCTGAGGCGATTGTGGAGCTACCCTATTCATCGCATTATCCAGTTACCTACAATGATCCTGAGCTTACAGAAAAAATGTTACCCTCCTTACAGAAATCTGCCGGGATGTCAAATGTTATCCTGGTACCTGCAGAAACCGGAGCTGAGGACTTTTCATTCTTTGCCAATGAAGTCCCGGGTTTCTATTTTTATATAGGTGGATTACCAAAAGGGCAAGATCCGGAAACCTCTGCTCCGCATCACACTCCCGACTTTTTCCTCGACGAAAGTGGATTTATTTTAGGTGTTAATGCAATGGTCAATTTAGTAGCTGATTATATGGAAATGGGTAAATAATTAAAATTTGCACCTAACATCGTGTAAAAGACGCAACTGCTAAATGCTATATCGAAAGTTTCTAAGGACAGTAATCAACGGGCTGGAGCTTCGAAAACTAAAGTATGAGCTCTTTAATAATACAGAGCACCGTAAATTTTTCCCGACTAGAAATAATGAAGCTCCAGGTATAGCAGTATACATTTCTATTTTTGAAGACAAAAGAATTTTACTATTGTGCAGGTATATTGGAAATACAGCGATTTATTTTGAAGATGAATTTACTGCTGTACAACAGAACGCAGAATTAATTAATGATTATATTGATGAGAAATATAATTATGAAGTTGATTCAAAAACCGAATCAAAAGCTGATTAAAAACTATACTGTGAGAATTTCAATTTTGACCCTATTCGTATTAGCCCCTCTACTTTTAATTGCCCAAAGTTCTGATTATAGTGTATCCTCATACCTTACAGAAGGGACAAAGGCACCTAACACCCATTATATCGGGGAGGCCTGGTTGAATCCCATAATCCACGATGATGAAGAATTAGATTATAATATCACAAAAGCAACTTTTAGAGCCAACTCCACGCTGGACTGGCATAAACATAGTTCTGTTCAGGTTTTAATTATTGTAGATGGGGAAGCCTATTATCAGGAACGAGGAAAAGATCCGGTGGTGCTAAAGAAAGGTGATATAATTAAATGTGAGAAGGACACCGAACATTGGCATTCCTCTACAAAATATGATGATGTTACCTATCTGGCTCTTTACAGTGGAGAACAACCTACTACCTGGACAGAAGTGTTAACGCAGGAATATTATGATATGGTGGCCGAAAAATTAAAGAAGAATTGAGTTAATTCATGAGTAAGAATTTAAGATGCAGATAATAGAACTAAGAAGACCCCAAAGCATACAGAATAAAAAATTGCTGGATTCTTATACCCGGTTTGAAAGTCTTCTCAAAGAATTAAGAAAAAAAGAATTGCATGCAAAAACCGTGAATGCAATTAATGAGAGCATTAATAAAATAAACAAGTCCACGGGTTCTGAAAAAGAATTAAGAAAAAAGATGCTCAAGGCCCAATCTCAAATTATCGAATCTATCGAGAAGAACGATAAACTGGTAACAAAGAATCATTATCGCAACAGGTGGCTGGCAATTGGAATGTCTGCCTTTGGGATCCCGCTTGGTGTTGCTTTTGGGGCCAGCCTTGGGAATATGGCTTTTTTAGGAGTCGGTTTGCCAATTGGAATGGCTATAGGTATAGCTGTTGGAACAGGTATGGATAAAAAGGCTCTAGAAGAAGGCCGGCAAATCGATTTTGAGGTTAAGAACTAATCAGATCCTAAGTTCTTAAAAACCTACCAACAGGCTAAAGATGTTCTCTCTTTCTGTTCTGTATCAAATATCAACGAAATTATAGATGGATTAAGACTTCTTGAGTAACATGGTATTTTAAATCTTCGGAAAAAAATTCATTATCACACAGAACGCATTATACTGATTTACAGCTATAAACACCGATTTGTTTTCCGGAATCAGCTTTAAAAAACATATATTAGTTGAAGTGTAACTTGGTACTTCATCATTACAAACCTCACCAGTGATAAATTTTTTCAGGAAAATCAGGCAAAAACTACTCTCTGCAAATAAGGTTAGCCAATATCTTACGTATGCTATTGGAGAAATCGTACTCGTTGTAATCGGTATTTTGATCGCGCTTCAGATCAATACCTGGAATCAAAACCGAATAGAAGAGATAGAACGAAAAAAAATTATTGCCAGTCTCCATAGTGAATTCATCCAGAACAAAGAACAGGTGAACCGTATCATAAACAGGTATGATAATTCCAAGAAGGCGAGCCTCCAGCTTATGGGTTATATGGGTATGCAAAAGCAGAAAAACTTTGAAAAGAAAGTGGTAGACAGTCTTTTCGATGCCATTTTTCCCGCGATAGATTATCTTCCCTCCAATAATGCAGTCGATAATATCATACAATCAGGAAAATTAAAAACTCTCAAGAATTTAGATTTGTCCATTAAATTATCTGACTGGAAAAGCCTGCTCTACACCCTGGCTTCGAGGGAAGAAAAATTAGACGACTGGATACATATTGAAATGCTTCCCTATCTGAATGATTATATATCCTGGCGTGATGTAGGCGTGGCCGCTAATTATAACTGGTCCTCCGAGAATTCTACCCTCCCAACGAAT
>CAYWAB010000062.1:8601-14917 GCA_964456105.1 uncultured Christiangramia sp.
CCGGTTCATTTTTTCTGACCTGGAATTCGAAAACATTCTTGAAAACCATATTTATTTTATAAACGCCTGCAGGATGAGGTATTATGAAACTTCGCTGATCATTGATGAGATCATTCGGCTTACTGAAGATAATAAGGAGGAAGATGAATTGATTTAATTGTTTACCCACAGTCATTTAATCTTATTCTTCGTTGTTTATCTAACGAAAAAAGCCGTCAAAAAAAACCCTCAGAGAATTGTTATTTGCTTTACATTTGGTTCTAAATTTTAAAATATGCTTGTTCAAATTTTACTGATCATTGTAGGTTTTGCCAGTCTTATCTTTGGTGCAAACTGGCTTGTGGATGGGGCCTCAGCATTAGCAAAAAAATATAAGGTCTCAGATCTCGCCATTGGGCTAACCATTGTAGCATTTGGCACCTCTGCTCCAGAAATGGTGGTTAATGTCATCGCATCGGTAAACGGTTATTCAGATATTGTCCTGGGAAATATCATTGGGAGTAATAATTTCAACTTATTCATCATCCTTGGACTTTCAGGTTTGATACTTCCCATTAGTGTACAATCTTCTACCGCCTGGAAAGAGATCCCGATATCCCTTGCGATAAGTGTTCTATTGCTGTTAATAGTTAATGATTTCAGTTTTTCAGGAGAGACCGTCGTAAGCAGACTGGATGGGGTGATAATGCTTGCCTTATTTCTAATATTTATTTATTACGTATTTAATCAAATGAAGAGCGATCCTACGATAGAGGCCGATTTTGTGGAGAAAAAGACCACAACGGTCATAGGACTGATCATCGTTGGGCTTGCCGGACTCATCATTGGTGGTCAGCTTGTGGTGACCAATAGCATCGAGATCGCAACGAGCCTGGGAGTAAGTGAGAAGATCGTTGGTCTCACTATAGTTGCCGCGGGGACTTCGTTGCCGGAGCTCGTCACCTCAGCGGTAGCTGCTTTAAAAAAGAATAGTGATATAGCCATAGGAAATGTTCTGGGGTCTAACATCTTTAACATTCTCCTAATACTCTCCATGAGCAGTTTGGTGAATCCAGTGGCCTATAACCCAAAATTCGATCTGGATATCTATATCCTTATCGGTGGAACCGCATTCCTTTTTATTGCAATGCTTACAGGTAAAAGGAAAAAGCTGGACCGATGGGAGGCAGGGATATTATTCAGTTTTTATATTCTTTACACTATTTACCTGATCTACCAGGAGCTATAACGGGACACCTAAGAATAAGTAAAAGATCAGTTCAAACTTATTATCAAAAATTAAAGGCATCCCTGATTAGGATGCCTTTATTTTAAGGGATAATCAAAAAAGATTTTAGTTCTCCTCTACCATTTCGCGTTCTTTCGGCTCACTCTCCTCCTCTTCCCCAGAGAAATACGGGAAAACATCGAGTATAGAAGACTCTGTAATGGCAGGAATCGAAAATTCGCCCATCGTATTTTGCATCGCCTGATTGGTATTGTCAAAAGCCTCCTTTACGTCATTGGCCTGCACCAGTAAATAAATATTGGATTTCTTTTCTTTGCCGGTCTTATCATCATAAGCTATAAGTGAAACTTTGGATTTGAACCAGCGATCGGAATTTTCAAAAGGATACACTTCAGAAAGGTTGGCTACCTTTATATTGGTGATCATGAATTCTTCGCTCGTATAGGCTTTCATTTCCTCGCTGATCCTTGCTTCTGCTTCTGTATAGGAAACCGCATCCAGCAGATAGGTTTCGGTGGTTTGCTTCTGTTCCCCGCTTTCCAGGGTTTTTCTATATTTTACTTTACACTCGTACCAGATTACGCTCATAACTTTGATTTTATTTAGGGGCGCAAATATAAAATTGCCAAAAGAACAGCGACCCACATTCTTTAAATAGATATCCACAATTTCAGAGAGCAAATAAAAAAGGGAACCTGTTGCAGATCCCCCTTTTTAAATCATTTGAAAAAAGAATTATTTCTTTTCTGACAGCTCACGGGTGAGCCAGCCTCTTTTACTCGCTGTAGCAATAGCGTAGGGAGTGATCCAAAAGAGTCCGAACGTATACAGAATGCTGTACGAATAGGCCCAGAAAGACTCAGACAGTTTGTATTTCTTCGCATAGAATAACACTGGAAAGCTGGACCATATGAGAATGCTCAACAGCGTAGAACTTAAAAACAGAACCGGATGAGTAATAATAAAGAATAACATTAAAAAGATGAAAGGATAGCTCATCACCAATTTCAGTATCTGGTTAATGAATAAGATCCGTGGTCCAAATTTAGATCCTTCCCTGAAATTGGTAAAAACATAGCGAGACATGGCAAGATTCTCTCTCACATTGCTCCTTCCCCATCTAATGAACATTTTATAGAGACCACTGTACTTCTCCGGTACATTGGTGTAAGCATATGCATTTCTCTGGAAAAGCACATGGTAGCCCTGTTTCAGGATCATATTCGTCATAGCACGGTCTTCGCCAATATCTGAAGCCTGTCCCATAAAGGTCTGATTGATCCACTCGGGTAGACAGGCAAAAACAGCCTTACTCCTATAAGCTGCAAGAGCTCCCGGAGTACAAAGCACAGATTCCAGGCTGCTTTCTGCTGAACGTACAAATTCAAAGCTAAGCACGAAACTTACATCCAGCATTTTTGGCAACAGGGCTTTCTTTTCGTTATTAAGCACACGTATGTTACCGGCAACTGCACCGCATTTCTCATTCTTCACAAACGGACTTACCAAATTACGTAGAGTATCTTCAGCAACTATGGAATCACTATCCACAGTGACGAATATTTCACCTTTACCTAAATGGAAACCACGGTATAGTGCATGACGCTTACCTTTATTTTCAGGCTGCTGATAAATAGCCAGGCGGTCCCCCAGGACCTTTTTGGCTTCATTCATCCAATACCAGGTATCATCCTTACTCCCATCGTCGATTGCCAGTAACTGCAGTTTTTCTTTGGGATAATCCCCTTCTGAAAGGCTCATTAAAGTAGACCATACCTGCTTACCTTCATTATACGCAGGTACAATGACAGTACAGGTAGGAAGTTCCTCATCACTAACTCCCGATACCGGTTTATAACGCAAATACAGGTAAAGATTATAAAGAAAGAAGCAGGCCTTAAATAGAAACAGCCCGGTGGCAATAATAAAAAAAGTATAACCCCAGGTAGAGTCTAAACGCTCAAGGTTATACCTGCTAAAATCATTTTGTAAAAGGTAGACCAGGTAAGCAGCTGCAATTAATAGCATAAAACTAATCGCTCTAACCAAGACTCCTTTTATATTCCTTGGTTTGTGCGATGCGATTTCATCGTGTTGATACACCGGTTTTTTTGACTTCGAACCATTTCCAGAATTGGAAGACTTTGGTGAAGGTGTATTATTGGCTAATTCCAAATTGGCAATCTTATTATTCATCGATATTTTGTAACCCCTTTTATTCAGAGGGCTACGCGGTGCATACCAATTCACGTGCCAATTCGTACAAAGTTAATTACCAGAAGATTACGAGGGCGTCAGAAACCACCTTGTGGAGTTTTACCACAACAATACATTCCAAATACACAGTTTTAATTTAGTAAAGAAGCAATATTATCACAGATCTATTTTTCAAATCTGCTGCCAATAACCGCATTCCATTTTCTGATTTTCCATTCTTTTATAAGTCCGTTTTTTACGTAAGGATCACTTTCCACAAAGGAGGTAATAGCACTTTCATCGACTCCCCTAAAAATCAATATCGCCTGATCTGCCGGCTTATCAAGAGCTCCTCCAAGAACTAGTTCTCCTTTATCTGCTGCTGTTTTGGCAAGTTGAAGATGTTCCGCGCGATAATTACCCCTGTCCTGCAAATAATTATCTTCCAATTCATAAAAAAGTATATAATAATTCATTTCGTAATTTTTTAGAATCTAACATTTTCCGGGAAACTAAACCAATTTATCTTTTAAATCTCCTGCCCTTCCATTCGTATCCGATGAATAATGAAAGTCCTGCTATATAAACTGAAAAGAAAGGATACAGGATACTGCACCATAAATAACTACGCATAAGATTCTCTCTTTTAAAGAATTTTGCCGCTTTATAGATCAGGATAAAATCTGCATTGAACTTCAATAAAAATACCAGCATTACATATTCATAGGAAATCACTTCAAATAATGCCAACACGGTATAAATGATGAGCAAGAGATTCATAAAAAATACGATGAGTCCCGTAAATTTTCCAAAAGAACTTTTATAGGACGATGCCTTTGCCGCCCAACGGATTCTTTGACTGATAAGACCTGTAATACTTTCTTGATACCTGGTAAGGACTATAAACTCTGCGGATTTGATAAAACTGGTTTTAATTCCTTTTTTGCTGAATTTCTGAAGCAGGAACACATCGTCTCCGCTCGCTATATTTTCATTGCCTATAAAACCTGAATGCCTGAGAAAGGATTCCTTTTCATAACAAATATTGGCGGCATTGCACATAAATGGCTTTTCTATACCAAAGCTACCGATAGTGGTCGACTGCAGGCTCATGAATTCCATCTCTTCGAAATTATTGAACATGGGTCTTTTCTTTCCTGGCTCCTGTATAAAGCCGACAGGACCGGCTATGAATTTCGAGTTCTTACGGCAGATCTCCAGGTCAAAGCCTGTCAGCCAGTTTACCGGGACTATACAATCTGCATCAGTGGTCACTACAAAATCATAATCTGAATGATTGATCGCGGTTTGGATGGCATCCTTTTTTGGTGAAGTAGAATTACGTTCACTTTCAATAAGTTTTATATTCATTTCAGGAAAATTGGCCTGAAAATCCTCACACAATACTTTCGATTGGTCCTGTGAGCTGTCATTAACCAGGATGATCTCAAATTTCTCAAAAGGATAATGTAAACCTGATAAAGATTTAAAAAGCCCGGGAAGGTTGGCAGCCTCATTCCTGTAGGGAATTACTATCGAAAAACCAGTTTCAGAATTTGAGGATTCGAAATTAAAGCCGGGAAGTTTTTTCCAGCCATAAAGCAGACTGGCTATTAGTCCAAGATAGCAGGCAGTAACGAACACTAGGATCACAACAAAAAGCATGGCCGGTTATTTTGATATGGCAAAGCAGAATTATGTAGCTTTGTGGAAGTCCCAAATTAGGTAATTTTAGTGAGCAAATCTTCGGAAAAGTCAGTTTTGAAAAGCGAAAGGATCATTCTTGGAATCGATCCCGGAACCACAATCATGGGTTTCGGCCTCATTAAGGTGGAAAACAAATCGATGAGCTTTATCCAGATGAACGAACTTCAGCTAAGCAAATACAAGGACCATTACGTAAAACTGAAACTGATCTTTGACAGAACGATAGAGCTAATAGACAATTATCATCCTGATGAGATCGCAATTGAGGCTCCTTTCTTTGGGAAGAATGTCCAATCCATGTTAAAGCTTGGAAGGGCACAAGGAGTGGCAATGGCTGCCGGACTTTCCAGGCAGATCCCTATTACGGAATACCTGCCTAAAAAGATAAAAATGGCGATCACCGGTAACGGAAGTGCCAGTAAAGAGCAGGTCGCGAAAATGCTACAGAGTCAGCTTAAGATCGGAAAACTCCCCAAGAATCTTGATGCTACCGACGGGCTCGCTGCTGCTGTATGCCATTTCTATAACTCCGGAAGAACCGAGATTGGAAAGAGCTATACAGGATGGGAAGCATTTGTAAAACAGAATCCAAAAAAAATAAAGTAATTCCCAATCAGCAATAATCACAGTATGAGCGGAATCTATCTTCATATTCCTTTTTGTAAACAGGCCTGTCATTACTGTGATTTCCATTTTTCAACCTCTACAAAGAAGAAATCCCGGTTGGTAGAAATGTTATGTAGGGAACTGGAACTTCGAATGACCGAGTTGGGACCGGAATCAACTATAGAAACCATTTATTTTGGAGGTGGTACTCCTTCTCTTTTATCTGAAAAGGAACTGAAAATGCTGTTCGAAACCATATTTCAGAACTTCAGCATTTCCGAAGATCCAGAGATCACCCTTGAAGCCAATCCCGATGATCTTTCTGAAGATAATCTAAAAATGCTGAGCGAATCTCCGATTAACAGGCTGAGTATTGGAGTACAGTCATTCTTTGAAGAGGATCTGAAACTGATGAACAGAGCTCACAACCAGGAAGAGGCCCTAAATTGCCTTGAAAAAGCAAAGCGATATTTTGACAATATTTCCATAGATCTTATTTACGGGATTCCAGACCAGACTAATGAACAGTGGAAGAAGAATCTAAAAACAGCCCTGGACCTGAATATCCCCCATATTTCG
>CAYWAB010000063.1:0-11145 GCA_964456105.1 uncultured Christiangramia sp.
TGCTGGTCATTGGATTTTAAGTCCAACGTGTCTACCAATTCCACCATCCGAGCGTAGACTTTTCAATTAATAAAATACTCAGAACAACACTTAAAATCCTTTCCAAAAAAAGGATGTCCAAAGTGTCTGCCATCCCGATACCGATACCTCCCGATAGTTATCGGGATCGGTACTATCGGGACCACCATCCGAGCGAAAAACAAAACCCCGACAAACCGGGGTTCATTTTTAATATATTGAGCGAAAAACGGGATTCGAACCCGCGACCTCCACCTTGGCAAGGTGGCGCTCTACCAACTGAGCTATTTTCGCATTATGGATAAGAACTTTTGCAATACTGCTGTAGCGATTATTGCGGAGGCAAATTTAAGACAAATCTAATAATAGCAAAGAATTTTTTTATAAAAAATGATAGGAAATTCATTAGCAAAACCGCTGTTCCCTTAATAAAGCATCCCGGCAGGAAACTGGATTTCTTGCCGGGATGATCTAAGGCTTTCGTAAAGAATCAACTAGCTGAGCTAACGATCTTATTTACTATTCTTCTTTGGAGAAAGAGTAGGTTTTTAACTGTCCGTCATTAGGCAATACGATCAACAGCATTTCATCCTTCATCGGGATGCTGGCCGTTTTCCTTATCTCTTCATTAAAAGGAGCTATTCCTGCTTCTGATACGTTCCTGTAGTGAGAAAGGTCCTTGACCAGGATCCCCTTTAACGAGGAGTAGCCGCCGTGATAGGTGTCTACTTTAAAGGAATTACCGCTAACCAATACTAGTTCTTCTCCTTTAAGCTTTATTTTACTGAAAGAGTTTATTGGTGCGACCTGTAGTTCCACCGGGAATTCCCTGAAAGCAGAGAAATTGTTCTTCCCGTCATTTTCCAGGTATCCTGAAGCCAAATTGGTGATCTGGTAGATCATACTGTTGTTCAGCACCTCTTTAGTGAAAATATCTTCCATCGTCTGCATCGAGAAGGATTCATGACTTGGATATTTCTTACTTAGGAAATTCATCTGGGAGATCAATTCGTCCCGCGAACTTACCGGGTAATACTTTCCATCCCTGTTATAGGCCAGTACGGTTTCAAAGATGCCGTCGCTGTTAAAGTCGGCATGATACATTCGTAAAGGCGACTCCGGCGTAGGCTTGAACCGGGTATTAAGCCCCCAGTTGCCAACCAGTACATCCTTATCGCCATCCGCGTCGATATCATGAGTTTCTACCGACTGCCATAGCCCGGCAAGGTTTCCGGGTAAAGCGGCAGGGCTGAGTTTTCCATTGGTATTGAAATAGATCTTCGGTGCGTCCCATTCGGCTGAAACCAGCAGGTCCGGATACCCGTTCCCGTCCAGGTCTTCCCAGCGGGCATCGGTGACATGAGAATTCAGGGTAAATTGGGTATCGATACTGAAATTACCGGTACCGTCGTTCCTCAGGATCACAGAAGGCACCGACTGACCAAAATTCCCCGGGTTCGAGATATTACCAAGGAAAAGATCCTGGTCACCATCCTGGTCGTAATCTGCAGCCACAACTACCGTTCCGGTAAGCGGGATCTCGGGGATCCGTCCTATGGCTTCTATGAAAATTCCGTTCTGATTAATATATAAACGGTCCAGCATAAGCTGACCTTTCCCTAATTTATTGATTCCTGAAGCCACATAAAGGTCGAGGTCATCATCATTATCTGCATCAAAGAATACCGCGGCATTGTCTTCGTATAAGGAGTCCTGTACAAAAACAGGGTATTCCTTTCGACGGAAATTCTTTCCGTCATTCAGATAGATCGCGGCGGTATTTCCGGAAGAGTTCCCCAGGAAGAGGTCTTCGAATCCATTTTTATCTATATCTCCGGTTGCCATTGCGGGCCCCATAGTGGACACCTTGTATGGGATAAGCTTTTCATTCAGAAAATCATCATAGGTATCTTCCTTATGTACAAAATCAATTTTATCGACTGCTTCAAACTCCTTAATCGCCTCAGGTTTAGAATCATAATTATAAGGCCTGGTGTCTCCTGAATAAACCACTTCGATCACAGTGTTCAGTTCCGGGGAGATCAGGCTCTGATAGGTGTTGTCGGGCCAGATCACCTGTATCGAATCTACCGTATTCTCGCCAAGCCCGAAATGTAGTTTACTGTCTGTAGAGGATAAAAAGCCTCTCGACCTAAATAGCTGCTTCAGTTGTTTCTTTCCATTGCTGAAAACGATCGCCTTGGTACCTATCCCATTTTTATTGGCTCCCTGATATTCAAAATCCAGGGAAAGCGAGTTGGCATTCGCGTTCGTGGTATTTTCGTAAACGATGCCTCGTTCGTTAAGGTTATTTAGCACCAAATCCAGGTCGCCGTCGAGATCCAGGTCGGTATAGATCGTACCATTGGAAAGGGAAGGCTCATCTGGGATCCATTCCCCGGTCTTGATCTGGAAACCTTCTGAATTTCCGCGGAAGATCTCATTGGTGACTTTTCCTTCCGGCATGGTATCCTTAGACCGGTATAACCATTCCACGCCATCGCCCGTAGAATTATTTTTAAAGGCATTGGAAACGAATTTCTTGAAATCAAGATCGTTGGGTCTTCTCAATATTCCGTTAGCGATAAAAAGATCGGTATGACCGTCATTATTATAATCGGCAAGCAGGGGACCCCAACTCCAGTCGGTAGCCGCGATATCGTTAAGCAGTGCCGTTTCGGTAAAATACTCACCGTAATTATTGATCTGCAGCATATTCCTGGCGTACTGGTCCTTATAACCCAGCCTGTCGAGGCGCTTTTGCATATTGTACATGGCATCGTCACCCTCACTTTCCTTGATCACCTTTTCATCCTTTGGAAGCATGTCCAGGGTGATCAAATCCTGGTAACCATCGCCATTGATATCTGCCGCGTCGCTTCCCATAGAAAACCTGCTGATGGTAGAAAAGGCTTCTGAAAGCACCTCCCTGAAGGTGCCATCCTGGTTGTTCAGGTAATAATAATCGTCTTCATGGAAATCGTTAGCTACATAGATATCATCCCAGCCATCGTTATTGAAATCGGCCAGCGAGGCACTTAGTCCGTACCCGTTCACCCCTCCATAGATACCCGCTTCTTCACTTGCATCCATAAATTTCCCGTTCTCGTTCTTTAGCAGGACATCTCCAACCAGCGGTTCCCGTTTAGAGCGTACGTCGGCTTCCCCATGAGATAGCGTGGTGTGAACGGCATGGTTAACGATATACACGTCCAGGTCCAGGTCCTTGTCATAATCGAAGAAATAGGCCTGGGTGGAATAGCCTTTAAAGTCCAGCCCGTAAGCTTCAGATTCCTCGCTGAAAGTACCATCCCCATTATTGATATAGAGTTCATTATGCCCCGTAAAATCCAAAAGGTCTGAGACCGCACAAACGTAGATGTCCAGGAGTCCGTCATTATTAATATCCACCATGGTCGCTCCCGTGTTCCAGCTGGCACTGCCTCCAACATTAGCCTTTTCGGTAACGTCTTCGAATTTCAGGTTGCCTTTGTTAAGGTAGAGACGGTTCTGATCCATATTGGAAACGAAATACAGGTCGGTAAGTCCGTCGTTATTCACATCTCCCGCGGCGACACCTGCGCCGTTATAATAGTAGATGTAATTGATGATGCTGTGTTCCGGGTCTTCGGTGATCTGGTTGCTGAAATCGATCCCGGTTTCTGAGCTTGCAAGTTTCTTAAAGAGGTAATCTTCTTTTTTAGTTTCTTCCGTAGCATCCTGGCATCCTAAGATGGCAAGAATAAGAAGAAAAAAGTAGGGGATTTTCTTCATTAGTGTCTTTGGTTATAGTCTGGCCAAATATAAACTTTATGATAATTTTAATAAAATCAAGAAGCCGAAAATGTGGAATAAATAACTGGCAGACACTTGTCTGAAACCATAAAGGAAGGTTGAAAACTGTTTTTTACCGGAAAATTCAAGGTTAAAATTTTTAAAAAAAAGAAGCCGTCTTAAGCTTTAACACGTCCCTCTGAATTAATCTCAGATTCTTCTCTTATCGAGACTTTGGTTAGGTTAGTGGCTGAAATCGAATTCAGCCAGACGTGTCTTTTTAATTAAGACGGCTTCAATTTTATTCCGGCTTTTTGGCCTGTCAGGATTTTGCCGGAAGTATCAGGAAGGGAAATGAAAGGTGTCGGTCTATTTGCTCCACCACATGTTCCCTGAATATATTACTGCTAAATGAATGTTTATAATAGATCATGCTTAAGTGATGTACGTTGTTCTTCTTAACATATTCTGAATGGGTCTTTGAGACCTCCACATGTGTGGAATAATATTCGAAATGCACCGGTACATCTTCAAAGAAGGATTTAAGATCATGATAATTCTGTCGCTGTGCCTTGCTAAGGCTTCCTTCTTCACCATCGTAAACCACCGTGATCTGTGAACCGAACTTAAGCGCGATATCCTTTAAGAGCTTAAAACTGTTTTCACAGAAAGGTCTTATAAGTTCACTGCCAAAACTGATCTTTAATGGTTTTTTATAGTCCATTTCCCTTGGGACGATAAGTAAAGGGCAGGGCAGGGACCGATCTATAATACGAGTTGTATTGGTTTCCAACAGGCTGTCTATAGGCCGGTCATGTTTCCTGGTACCCATCACCACAAGATCTATATCCTTTTCCCGAACCAGGTCTTCTATACCTTTTGTCAGTTTCTGGTCTGAACTGATGATCCGGAACCTGTCTGCAGATAAGCCGGTGTCCCTTACGATATGGTGCAGGGTTTCTGCACAGCCGGCCTCAGACCTGGTCCTTAATTTAGGAGCTTTACTGAACTCCTCCTCATTGATGATGCTGTAAACCGAAGTATGGATCTTATCTCCATAAAAGTTGGAAATATAGAACAGGGCGTTTTCGTCCTTAAAAAGCTGGGTGGCGTAGAATAACGCACAATAGGCTTCCTTTGAAAAATCGGTACCGATAAGAATATTTTTCATGAGTGAAATGAATTAGAAAACCTTTTAATTACTACACACCAAATTTATTGAGACTACTCCCGAAAAAAAATGATGTTCGTCATGATTGCCTCATTATTAGAACTCTAAAAGCGAGATTTATATCCGTCAGTTTCCTGTGGAAGAATTCAATTGGAGATTAGATTATTTATTTTTCGGTTCTTTCATTATCTTGAGCATCCAAAAAAATCAATAATGATAAGAAAGATACTCTTACTGGGAGCACTTGCGGTATTCAGTGCCGGCTGCAAGACTTCCCAACCCATGGCACAGGAGGCACCAAAACCAAAGAAAAAATCTGATCTTAAAAGTTACTCCGAGGTGATCACTTCAGAAGCGAAAAGCGATGAAGGACTGTTCACCACTCATTTTGTTGGAGATAAACTTTATTTCGAGATCCCTAAGGAATACCTTGATAAGGATATGCTATTAGTGAGTCGTATTGCAGGAGTTCCTTCAGGGTTCGGAGGCGGTTATGTGAATGCCGGTTCTAAAGTGAACGAGCAGGTGGTACGCTGGGTAAAACGGAACGGGAATATAGACATGAAGGTGATCAGTTTCGAGAACCAGAGTGACGAGGATTCGCCGATCTATAAAAGTGTACAGGCGAACAATTTCTTCCCCATCCTTTTCAGCTCCAAGATCGAAACCTATTCGCCGGATTCCTCCAATGTAGTGATCGAGGTAAGTAAGCTTTTTGAGAATGAAGTGGATGCCATCAACGGTATTTCGTCTTCATTAAGAAAACGTTACAAGGTAAAGCGGCTGGACCAGAGCAGATCTTATATTGAGTCTGCACATGCCTATCCCCAAAACATTGAGATAAAGCATGTAATGACCTACGAAGCTGAAGATCCGCCGGAAAGAGACCAGGCAGGTACCATAAGTATGTTGCTAAACCAGTCCATGATCTTATTACCTGAAGATAAGATGCAACCAAGACTTGCAGATTACAGGGTTGGCTGGTTCACTATAGATAAGTATGATTACGATTCTGAAGAACTTAAGGCAGACGATTACGAGATTATTCGCCGTTGGAAACTGGTGCCAAAAGATATCGAAGCCTATAAAAGAGGAGAGCTGGTAGAGCCGGTAAAGCCAATTGTATATTACCTTGATCCTGCCACACCAGAAAAATGGCGTCCTTATTTTAAGCAGGGCATCGAAGACTGGAACGTGGCTTTTGAGGAGGCCGGATTTAAAAACGCGATCATCGCCAACGATCCTCCAACCAAAGAAGAAGACCCTGAATTTAGTCCGGAGGATGTTAGATATTCGGTAGTTCGTTATGTGGCAAGTACCACCAGGAATGCGGTGGGACCATCGGTATCAGACCCAAGGACCGGGGAGATCATAGAAAGTGATATCATCTGGTACCATAACCACCTCAGGTCTTACCGTAATAGATTTATGATCGAGGCGGGTGCACAAAATCCAAATGCACGTACGCTGAACACTCCTGAAGAAGAAATAGGAGAGATGATGCGTATGGTGATCGCCCATGAAGTTGGACACGCCTTAGGACTGCCTCATAATATGAAAGCCAGTTCTGCCTATCCAACCGATTCCTTAAGATCGGCCAAATTCACGCAGAAGTACGGACTTACACCTTCTATCATGGATTATGCAAGGGTGAACTATGTTGCCCAGCCGGAAGATGAGGATGTACGTTACATCAGGATGATGGGGCCTTACGATCTTTATGCCATTAACTGGGGTTACCGATATATTCCTGAAGCGGATTCTCCTGCCGAAGAAAAAAGTACCCTGGATAAATGGATCCTGGAAAAGGCCGGCGACCCGGTCTATGAATTCGGAAGCGGTTATGGCGGAGCAGATCCGCAGTCGCAAAGGGAAAGCCTTGGTGCCGACCAGGTAAAAGCCAGTGAATATGGGCTTGCTAATTTAAAGAAAGTAGTACCTAACCTTATTGAGTGGACTTCTACCGATGGTTATGGGTATGATGACCTCGAAGAAGTGTACCGAGAACTAAATTATATGTGGAGAGGCTATATTTCCCATGTAGTGACTAATGTAGGTGGGGTTTATGAGACCAGGAAAACTTCAGACCAGGAAGGAGCAGTATATGAGCCGGTACCGGAAGACATGCAGCGAAAGGCAGTGAAATTCCTTAACGAAGAAGCGTTCACCACTCCGCAATGGTTGCTAAACCAGGACGTATTGGAACGTATAGAAGCTTCAGGAGCCATAGAAAGAGTACAGGCATTGCAAACAAGAGCGCTGGAAAATGTCCTTGAAAAGGACAGGTTACGAAGAATGATCGCTAACGAAGAGGTGAACGGCAACAAGGCTTATACCGTTATTGAACTGATGAACGATTTGAGAAAAGGAGTTTTCTCTGAATTGTATTCAGCCAAACGTACGGATGGCTACCGCAGGAACCTGCAACGCTCCTATGTGGACGCAGCAGCAGCTTATGTAAACGAGCTGGACAAAATGGAGGATGAAGAGATTCTTAAATCTGATATTATCGCACTTATGAGAGGTGAACTTCAGGGATTAAGAAATGATATTAACAGGAGAAGGAATGCTACAAGCCATTCCCTTACCAAATATCACTGGAACGATCTTATCGCGAGGATCGATGCCGCACTGGCTACCGGAAATTCCTGATCATTAAACCAGGATCAAGAAAAAAAAGAGCTTCAGCAATGAAGCTCTTTTTTTATGGCTAATTTGCTGAATTATTTTGTTTTGGAACATTTACCTGGATTTGTTAATTATATCTTAAAGAAATTCTTCCGATCTGATTTTTAAGTTATTTAGTGCAGTTTTTTTAAAATCAAAAAATGATAAGAATTCAATTGTTTTTAATGCTGTCTTTTTTCATGGGTATGGCAGGATCTGCTCAATCCGTGGAGTATAAGACGATCACCGTGGTGGAGTCCATCATCCCTAGCGGTGTGGGGAGATCCAGAATGATTAGCTCTGAAGAGTCCAGGGATTATCGCGAATTCACTTCTGTTAGAAGTGAGGATAACGACGAAAGGAACAAGGCAGATCGCAGTGAGATCAGGGTGAAGAACTTCGAGGAGACCAAGTTGCTGAACTTCTTTAATATGGGAGGCATCCGTTTCCAGAACATTGCAGCTAATGATGCAGTGGTGACTTCCAAACTTAACAGCCTTGCAGAAGAAGGCTGGGAACTGGTCTTTGTAAACAGCGGAGTGGAAAGCTTTAGTGGCGAAGAAGACCCAAGCGGGATTTTCATTACCCGGTATATTTTTAAAAGGATAAAACCTGGTATTTAACCAGAAAGAGATTTATTTGAATACCTCAGCATCCGCTGAGGTATTTTTATTTTCGGGCCTTTCGAAACTTTAATATTAATCGGTGAAGAAGAAATCTTATGGATCGCGCTCTCAACCCGGATTCATTTCCGGGGGTTTTTCATTAAGGAATATTTTACAGGCCTGTGGCAATGACATTAAAAAAAATTAAGGGATAGCATTATTTTCTCTGTATGGATTTAAAATAAATTGCGGCATTAAAATTTACTATTCCAAAAAGGATCCTCATCATACTGGCAGCATCTTTTTGCATACCGAAGGTTGCAGGAACTTAGCGGTTGAGCGTTTATATTTTCAACTATACTCATAAAAATCTTCCATTTACTTGGACCAGGGAGGAATTAAAGATCTTAGTATGTGCTTTGCAATTGTTGTAAAGAAAAAATTAAAAGTGGGTCGTACTGATTTTATTATTTAGATCATAATCAAGCTACCTGATTCAATTTTTAAGGATTTCCGCCTAACTTTGTAAAAGGTATTGGGTTATGGAAGACATCGAAAAGGTACTTAGGAGTCATCATGTTAGGCCTACCGCTATGCGGTTGCTTATATATAAATTCCTGAAGGAAAGAGACACGGCCGTTGCTCTAAACGATATCGAGGCCGGTTTTGACAGTTCAGACAGGACTACGCTTTACCGCACGATAAAAACCTTCGAAAAGAATGGTTTGGTACACCAGATCGATGATGGTACCGGTGTTGCCAAGTATGCTCTTGACGAGCAACAGAGCGGAAGGGACCTGCACCTGCATTTTCATTGCACTTCCTGTAATGATACCCTATGTCTCACCGATCATAAGATCCCTCATATAAGTTTGCCGAAGGGTTTTGTGACGGAAGATATGGATCTTGTGGTAAAGGGTATTTGCGATAGGTGCAGCGATCAGTAATGCAATGAAGTTGCATCTTTTTGAACTTAACTTAGTGCCTCAAAATCAGATAAGGATGAGGTTCAATATAAAAATGCCCGTTGGGCTGAAAAACTCCTATCTAAAGGAGCTGGAACTTTACAGGGATTCCCTGGAAAATGCTGATCTTGCAATTGCCTGGAGACACCTTGAAAGAAGTCATATCCTTGGGCAGCAGTTTCCATTGGAACATACCTGGTCACATTGGTTGATGCTTCGCTTCGGGTTCCGGATTAAAAGTTTCAAAGAAATCCTGGGCCAGTTACCTCGATTACTGGTTGGGGGTGTAAAATCCTTTATTGGTGTTATCCCGGTTGGTAATACTGGTGGCGCAAATGTTCCACCTTTAAAACCGATGCCAATTCCTGAAGATCTTTTACCTATTTTAAAAAAGAACAGACCGGATGTGTACTAATTGTAATTCCTCAACAAATAATGGAAACGATCATAGTGCCGGTATATTCGGAAAGAATACCGAGCTCAAATTCGCCATACTTAGCGGGATCTTCCTTATTTCTGGATTTTCGGCTCAGCACCTTTTGAATATTGATTTCACTTTTATTCTTATCGCTTATCTTATCTCTTATTTTTTTGGAGGCTTTTATACCCTTAAAGAAGCCATTGATGAAATTTCTGAAGGCAGGTTCGAGATCGATTTTCTAATGCTGGTAGCGGCAATAGGAGCTGCTTTTCTGGATAAATGGGCTGAAGGCGCTTTACTGCTTTTCCTTTTTAGTTTAGGGCATGCCCTGGAGCACCTGGCCATGGATAAAGCAAGAAAATCCATAGAATCCCTTACCAAACTTTCTCCTAAGACAGCCCTGAAAAAGCAAGGAGATAAATTTGTGGAAGTTCCCATAGAAGAACTTTCCGTGGGAGATATCATCCGGATCAAACCAAATTCCACGGTAAGCGCCGACGGTATTTTGATTAGTGGAAAAACTAGTATCAATCAGGCTCCTATTACCGGGGAAAGTATACCCGTAGATAAGGTACCTATTGAAGATGATAAAGTTGAATTTGATTCAGCACTCGAGATTCCCGAAAAAAGCAGGGTGTATGCCGGTACTATTAATGGGGATAACGGGATCGAGATCAGGGTATTGAAGAAATCCAGTGATTCTACCCTTAATAGGCTTATCAACATGGTACAGGAGGCTCAGGAGAAAAAGTCACCCACCCAGTTGCTGGCCGATAATTTTGAAAAATATTATGTCCCCGCAGTACTTGCCTTAGTAGTGATCCTGAATTTTGCATTTCTTGTGATCGAGGAAACCTGGCAGGAAAGTTTTTACAGGTCTATGGCTGCTCTGGTTGCTGCTAGTCCGTGTGCTCTTGCGATCTCCACACCTTCTGCGGTTTTAAGCGGAATTGCCCGAGCGGCACGGGGAGGAGTTCTTATTAAAGGAGGTAAGCCATTGGAAGACCTGGGGACTTTACGAGCCCTGGCTTTCGATAAGACCGGTACGCTCACAGAAGGTGAACCTGTACTAACCGATTTCATTCAACTAAACGGCATATCTAAAGATGAGGTGCTTCGCAATGTCATCGCGCTGGAGAACTCCAGTAACCATCCACTGGCTAAGGCGGTAGTAAGGGATGGGAAAGCCAGACTTGAGATATATGACGGTTTACCTGAAGTAAGCAGTTCAGAAGCTGTACAGGGAAAAGGAATTATTGGGAATGTGAACGGTCAGGAAATTAGAATTGGAAACCTTGAACTTTACGGTTCGAATGGAGAAATACCTGAGGAGGTAAAGGAAAGGGTACTTCAGCTGGAAAAAGAAGGCAAGACAGTGATGCTGGTAAAAAGCGGAGATGTTTTTACAGGTATTCTTGGGTTAATGGATACGCCAAGGAAATCGGCTAAACCTACGCTTGAAAAACTAAAAAAGATCGGGATCCGTAAGATGATCATGCTAACTGGCGACAATCAACAGGTGGC
>CAYWAB010000063.1:11245-14721 GCA_964456105.1 uncultured Christiangramia sp.
GGTATCGCGGTAATATTTCATGAGGGATCCACGCTGGTGGTTGTTCTCAATGCACTTAGACTTCTGGCTTTCAAGGATAAATACAGCAGTATTTAAAAAAAATCATCTTTATTAGAAAAATAGGATTAAATCCAATATTTTTGAGTAAATTTTGGAATAATTCCTAATCTACTGCTATTATGGGAACACCAGGTTCTATAGAGATCAAACATTTTAAAGAAGTTCGAGAAGAGAACAATTATACACAAGCTGAGTTTGCCGACTTACTCGGTATCAAAAACTCTACCGCAGATATAGAAAGAGGAAGGACCAAACTTTCCGGAAAAGTGGTGGCAGAATTACTTAGACAATTCGGTATCAATCCACTTTGGTTATTTGGGAATAGCGGTCAAAAATATTTAAAGGTCTCTAAAGGTGATGTTTCACCAAAGGTTGTTACCGTAGACAATGCAGATAATGAGAACATAGTTCTTGTTAATCAGAAGGCAGCCGCAGGGTATCCCCATAATATACAGGATGTTGAATGGTATAATCAGCTTCCTGCCTTTGATATTCCTCTACCGGAATTCCGCAATGCGACTTATCGCGGTTTTCAGATAGAAGGAGATAGTATGCTTCCAGATTACAGGCCCGGAGAATGGGTGATGGGGAAAGCGGTGCCGAGTATTGAGGAAGCGAGTAATAATCGGGTGTATGTCGTGGTAATGTACGATTCGGTCCTGGTAAAGAAATTACAGAAGTTACCGGACCCCTCTAAAGTATTACTTATCTCTCTAAACGAAGAATATCTGCCACTTGAGATCAATGTACATGACATACAGGAGATCTGGCAGGTGAATTCCAAACTAACCTTTAATCTTGATAATCCTTCCAACAGTGGTTTGTTCCAGGAACTGCAGCAGTCCATGGAAGAACTGAAAAGGGAATTGAAATCCTTCAAGAGTTAAAGAGCACTTACCAGGAATATGTTGATTTAAGTCTTCCTGATAAGAGAAATCGAGAGTCTTGATAGGAATTTTTAACGAAAAAAAGACGCCTTTTTGGATTGCAAAAAGGCGTCTCAGGTTGGCTAGTTTAAGTTTTGCTTCCGCTTAATAATCGTCTTCGTTACTAACTTCTTCATCTACTTCCTCAGCTGCATTCTCTACTGCCTCACCAGTTTCTTCGGCAGCGTTCTCCATGGCATCACCCATTTCGTCGGCAGCGTGTTCCATATCATGTTCCATTTCGTCCATATGGTCACCGTTCATATGATCGCCGTCCATATGATCTTCAGACATTTCCATTTCGTTTTCATCATTATCTGCTGTTTCCCTACAAGAAGTAAAGAATACACTCATTGAAAGAATAAGTGCCAGCATCAGTATTGGCTTTTTCATTTTCTTGGTTTTAAATTATTGGTTATTACAAAATTATGGGACCTGTATTCACTAGCCCGCCAGCTACTGCTAAACTTTTCATAAAATCAGAGACATAGATGTCAATGAATTATAATTTTTTGAGGAAATATTTAAAACAAAGTGAAAATTAGAAAAGGTTAGTGGCTGTCCTCCTTAAGATAGTTCTTAATAGTTCGGCTGGCTCCGGTATTACTGTTAATGAAGTGTCCGGCGATCATTCCCGTTTTTTGCCGGAAATCCTCATCGGTGGATAATTTGTCTATAATCAGCTTAAACTCTTCGGGACTCTTTACCGAAAACAGCCCGGCTAACTGCCTTAAACGTTGTGCCTCCGGGAATCTTTTAAAATTCTTCCCGATTATGATCGGCACACCAAAAGTAGCCGGTTCCAGGATATTGTGCAGTCCGGTATTCCCTGCAGCTCCGCCAACATAAGCTATATCTGCATAGCTGTAGGCTCGTCCTAACATCCCAATAGTGTCTAGGATTAAGACTTTATAGTAGCTAAGATCTTTATTATCCTTTTCAGAGAATTTTATGGCCTTAACGCCAAGACGGTCAAGCAGTTTCTGGATCTTTTCCTTTTTAATCTCATGCGGAGCGATTACGAACTTTAATTCTTTGGAGGCATTGATATAGTCGATCATTAAATCTTCATCCTCGGGCCAGGTGCTCCCGCATACCATCACTAATTCATCGTTTTTGAACTCTTCTATGAAATCCAGGGTATTATTCGCCTCGATCTGGGCTGCAACCCTGTCGAATCTCGTATCCCCACAAACTGTATGATTTTTAAAACCAAGCGAAGTCAGGAGTTCTCCTGATTCAGCATTTTGTACAAAAAAATACTCAAATGCCTGTAGTGAATTCGCCATCCATTTACCATAAGGTTTAAAGAAGGCCTGGTCCTTATGAAATACTCCCGAAACCAGGAAGGTTCTGGTATTCCTGTTTTTGAGTTCATCCAGGAAATTTGGCCAAAGGTCATACTTAATGAAAAAGGCCATTTCAGGCTGTATGATATCCAGGAACCTGGAAGCATTTTTCTGCGTGTCCAATGGTAGATAAGTGAAAAGATCTACCAATGCATGTTTCTTTTTGTTCTTATAGCCGGAGGGGGAAAAGAAACTCACCACTATTTTTTTATCTGGATATAGATCCTTCAATACTTTTAGAACAGGCACAGCCATTTCAAATTCACCCAGGGATGCTGCATGTACCCATATATAACTTTCTTCCTTGTCTATATTATTATCAAGTCTTTCAAATAAGCCTGATCTGCCCTTGGTGAATTCGTTGAGCTTCTTACTGAAGAAACCGGCAGATTTCAACACTACCCCACTAAGATTGACCAAGACATTATAGATTACCTTCACAGTATGCTTTTAAGTTTTCAAAAATAGGCCTTTCCCAATAAACCAATTGTTAGAAGCACATCTATTTCGTATTTTCGTAACCGCAAAAAATAGTGCAGATGAAAAAGATTCAGATGGTTGACCTTAAAGGTCAGTACGAAGGTATAAAAGATGAAATAAACGAGTCCTTTCAGGGAGTTTTTGAAAGCACAGCTTTTATTAACGGACCCGAGGTACATTCTTTCCAAAAGGAACTCGAGGATTATCTTGGCGTGAAACATGTAATTCCCTGTGCCAACGGAACAGATGCCCTGCAGATCGCGATGATGGGACTTGGTTTGAAACCGGGTGACGAGGTGATCACAGCCGATTTTACCTTTGCCGCCACCGTGGAAGTGATCGCACTTCTGCAATTAACCCCGGTACTCGTAGATGTTCATCCCGATACCTTCAATATAGATCCTGAAGAGATCAAAAAAGCTATAACTCCTAATACCAAAGCGATCGTTCCGGTTCATCTTTTTGGTCAGACCGCTAATATGGACGCCATAATGGAAATCGCAAAAGAGCATGATCTTTATGTTATCGAAGATAATGCCCAGGCCATAGGTGCCGACTATCATTCAAAAGAGGGTACTGTAAGTAAGGCCGGTACCATTGGTGACGTGGCTGCAACCTCTTTCTTTCCTTCCAAGAATCTTGGGTGTTACGGGGACGGCGG
>CAYWAB010000064.1:0-14689 GCA_964456105.1 uncultured Christiangramia sp.
AGCGGCGGGTAAAGGCTTAGAAAACGGAGTAAAGCAGGATTTTGGCGGAATGGCTACCAATACGATGTTCATGTGGACACAGGTGGCATCAAAGCCTTATAAGGGTTTACCCAAAGGGAGAAGATATAATTTCGAAATTCAGGATGTAGAGGCACTAAAGCAGGAGATTCCGCAACTTAGGATCGTATCTCCAAGGAACCAGCTTGGTGGTTTCGGTGGAAATAATAATGTGGTTAGAGGCTTGAATACCGGTGCTTTTAATGTCTATGGCGATTATCCCGAGATCATCGACCAGGAGCCTATGGATATTACTTCAGGGAGGTTCATTAATTATGCGGATATCAAGGAAAAACGAAAAGTTGCCATCATCGGTGATGGAGTTAGATCTTCACTATATGATAAAGGAGAAGAGGTTATAGGAACCTATATTAAAATCCAGGGAGTCAATTTCATGGTGATTGGGACCTATAAGAAAAAGGGCAATGGAGACGCGGAAGAAAATCAAAAACAGATATATGTTCCCTTCAGCGCCTTTTCCCAGGCTTTTAATATGGGTAACAGGGTAGGTTGGATGGCGATTACCGCTAAGGACGGATTTCCGATCACCAATCTTAAGGAAGAAATCATTGATGTAATCAAGAAGAGACATACCATTCATCCAGAAGATGATCGTGCGGTTGGAAATTTCGATCTTTTCAAGGAGTATAGCAAGATAACGGGACTTTTTGCCGCACTAAAGGCTGTCGCTTATTTCGTTGGGATACTTGTACTGCTTTCCGGGATCATAGGCATAAGCAATATCATGCTGATCGTAGTTAAAGAAAGGACGAACGAGATTGGTGTAAGAAGGGCCTTAGGCGCTACTCCCTGGTCTATCCGAGGACAGATCTTAATGGAATCCATCTTCCTGACCATTATTTCCGGAATGACCGGTATAATCCTGGCCACCGCGGTAATTGCTGTGGTTAACTTTCAGCTAAGTACCATGGACACCTCAGAGATGATGTTCCTGAATCCTTCGGTTAACCTAGGAGTAGTGATTATAGCATTAAGCATATTGATAATATCCGGATTGCTGGCCGGACTCATTCCAGCGCAACACGCCATAAAAGTAAAGCCTGTAGACGCTTTAAGAACTGAATAGAACACAAAATAGTAATACAATCAAAGAATGAAAAAGTTTGTAACCATCGGAGTTTTAGTGCTAATAGTAGCAGCATTTGGGGGAGCATTATATTACCTGTATCAAAAAAACCAGGAAGACCCAATAGTCTATCAAACCGAAGAACCAACAGAACAGACCATCATCAAGAAGACAGTGGCCACCGGAAAAATAGTTCCTAAGGAGGAAGTTCTTATTAAACCGAATATTTCCGGTATCATCGATGAGATCTATATTGAAGCAGGGGATCGCGTAAAGCAAGGTGACCTAATAGCAAAGATTAGAGTAATTCCTAATGTTTCCTCTCTGCAGAGTGCAAAGGATGCTGTCGCTACCGCAAAGATCAATCTTGATAATGAGAAAAAGATCTTCGAAAGACAAAAATCGCTTTATGAAAAGGGAGTGATCTCGGCTAACGATTATGATAATGCCGAAACTTCCTTCGAAAGAGCAGAGCAGAATTACCGTTCAGCCCAGCAGAATTTCGAGATCGTCAAAACTGGTACTACCAGCGGAATTGGAAGCGCGGCGAATACACTTATCCGTTCTACGGTAGACGGGATGGTGTTGGATGTTCCTGTAAAAACTGGTAATCAGGTGATTGAAAGTAATAATTTCAATGATGGAACCACTATTGCGACCCTTGCAGATGTTAATGAAATGATCTTTGAAGGGAAGGTGGATGAAAGTGAGGTAGGAAAGATCAAGGAGGATCTTCCTCTTGAGGTAACCGTAGGAGCTATCGAAAATAAATCATTTAACGCCATTCTCGATTATATCGCTCCAAAAGGAGTGGAGGAGAACGGGGCAATTCAGTTCGAGATCAAAGGAACCCTGGATAAGGAAGATAAAACATTCATTAGAGCAGGATTAAGTGCAAATGCTTCAATAATTCTTGCCCGGGCTGAAAATGTACTTTCAGTAAAAGAGGCCTTGATCCAGTTCGACGAGAAAACACAGGAGCCTTATGTAGAGATAATGATTGGAGACCAGCAATTTGAAAGAAAGGAAGTAGAACTGGGAGTAAGTGATGGTATTAATGTAGAGATCAAAAGCGGTGTTAAAAAAGGCGATAAGATCAAAGTCTGGAACCAGATTAAGCCAGGTGCAAATCTCGCACAGAAATAGTTTTTCAATCTTATTGTAACAACCTACACCTTTTTCATACAAATCATACAGAACAACCATTATGAAGAATTATAGTTTAATAGCCTTCTTATTGCTTTTTTGCAGCATTTTAAGTGCTCAGGAGAGAAAATGGACCTTAGAGGAATGCGTAAATTACGCACTTGAAAATAATTTACAGGTAAAGCAGGCTGAACTTGACCTGCAAAATGCCGATATAGATCAATTAGATGCCATTGGCAATTTTGTACCAAGAATTAACGGCCAGGCATCCAATTCCTGGAATACCGGTCTTACTCAAAACGTTACCACAGGTATTCTCCAAAATCAGACCGTAAGAAACTTTTCTGCCGGAGTTACCGCAAGCCTTACTCTTTTTGATGGTCTGCGTAATTTCAAACAACTTCAAGCAGCCAGAATAGGGAAGTTAGCTAGTGATTATTCCCTGGATAAAATGAAGGATGATATTACTTTATTTGTAGCCGACTCCTATTTACAGGTCCTTTTCAATAAACAAAACCTTGAAGTTTTAAGGGCGCAAAATGAATTGACAAAAGAACAATTAGAGCGCACCAGAGAGCTTGTTGATGCCGGAGTATTGCCTGAAGGTGATCTCTTGGAAATAAGAGCTACAGATGCAGACGAGCTTCAAAGAATTATCCTGGCTCAAAACCAGATCCAGATCTCTCTAATTAATCTGGCACAAACATTAGGGATCAGGGATTATCAGAGTTTTGATATAGTTGAAAGGGATTACGATGTTTTCGGTAATGAGATATTAATGAATTCTGCCGAGGAGGTGATCGAAACCGCTAAAGAAGAACGTTCAGAAATTAAAATAGCAGAGGCTAATAAAGAGGCTGCAGAGAAAATTGTGGAAATCAGCCGGGGAGCATATTATCCTTCTTTGAATGCCTTTTTTAATTATAATACTCGTGAATCTGGTCAGGGAAGGATTATAGGTTTTGAACAGGATCCTAACGATCCATTACGCCAGATAGGTGTGGTGCAGGAAACCAACCAGATAGTAGTAGCGCCAAATACCATCGCTACCCTGGGAGAGCCCCTTCCCTTCTTTGACCAGTTGTCAAGGAATGACGGATTCAGTTATGGTTTTCAATTAAGTATCCCTATCCTTAATGGTTTGGCTACAAGAAATCAAGTGAAGAGAAATGAAGTGGAGGTGAAAAGGGCAGAGTACCGATTAGAACAGGCGGAACTTGATCTTGAAGCGAATGTTTACCAGGCATATACCGATGCAAAAGGTGCTCTTGAAGCTTATGAAGCAGCTTTAGTAGCTACTGAAGCTCAGGAAAGGGCCTTTGAATATGCTACGGAAAGGTATGATGTTGGTTTGACCAATGCCTTTGACTTTAGTCAGGCGAAAATTCGTTATGAGAACACTCAAAGAGAAGCGCTCAGGGCGAAATACGATTATATTTTTAAATTGAAGGTCGTAGAGTTATATTTTGGAATTCCGGTGAGGGACTTAAAATTTTAAAAAATGAGTAAAAAGACACTATTCATCATCATCGGGGTCGTTTTGGCCCTGATCATTTTATTGGTAATTGGTAAAAAATCTGGATGGCTTGGGAGTAATGCTGATGTCAAAAAAGTAGAGATCGCCACCATAGAACCAATAGATATTACTGAAACTGTTTCGGCTACAGGAAAGATCCAGCCGGAGGTGGAGGTAAAACTATCTTCTGAAGTTTCCGGGGAGATCATTGAATTGCCGGTAGTAGAGGGTCAGGCTGTTGAAAAGGGTGATCTTTTAGTAAGGGTAAATCCGGATATTTACATGTCGAACGTAGAAAGGGCCAGAGCTAGTTATCAGAATGCAAAAGCCAATTACGCTCAAACACAGGCAAATCTTAAACAAGCGGAAGCTAATTACCTTCGTAACAAGACGCTTTATGAAAAAGGAGTGATCTCAAAAGCGGAATGGGATCAGATCGTTTCTAATTACGAGGTGGCCCAAGCAAACAAAGAATCGGCCTATTACAGTATGCAAAGCGCTGCCGCTACTGTTACCGAAGCTCAGGATAATCTTAGCCGTACCAATATTTACGCACCAATGACAGGGACCATTTCCAAACTCGATGCTGAACTAGGAGAGAGGGTTGTAGGGACTCAGCAAATGGCGGGAACCGAGATCCTAAGGGTTGCAAACCTGGAGAATATGGAAGTGGAGGTAGATGTAAATGAGAATGATATCGTAAAAGTTTCAGTTGGAGATTCTACTATCGTTGAGGTTGACGCCTACTTAGGGAAGCAGTTCAAAGGCATGGTAACAGAGATCTCGAACACGGCCGATAATACCATGACCACAGATCAGGTTACTAATTTCAAAGTTAAAGTTAGGATACTTAAAAATTCTTACGAGGATCTTTTGGAGAACAAGCCAGAGAATTACTCGCCTTTTAGACCTGGTATGACCGCCACCGTGGATATTATTACTAATAAGCGAATGGATGTGATTGGAGTTCCAATAAGTTCTATTGTCATTAAAAGTGATACGACCTCAGGAAAGAAACCTTTTTCCATGAAGCCTGAAAATACTGATGATGAAAAATTTGAATGTGTATTTGTAAAAGAAGGAAATAAAGCTAAACTTCGCGTTGTGGAAACCGGTATTCAGGACGATTCCCGGATAGAAGTGAAAAGAGGACTTGAAGTAGGAGAGACCGTTATCACCGGGCCATATACCACCGTTACCAAAAGTCTGGATCCCGGGGATGAGATAGAGGTTCTTCAAAAAGAAAGTAAGGAGTAAAAAAAAAGAATTTTGGCAGTAATATTATGTCTGGAGACGGCAACCACGAACTGTTCTGTTGGGCTTGCATTAGACGGTAAACTCATTGCTGTAAAAGAGGATAATTCCAAGAATTACTCTCATGCAGAGAAATTGCATGTTTTCATAGAAGATATCTTAAAGGAAGCCGGATATTCCACAGAAAACCTTGATGCGATCGCTGTAAGTAAAGGGCCGGGTTCTTATACCGGACTCAGGATTGGAGTTTCAGCTGCCAAAGGATTATGTTTTTCTCTGGAAATCCCATTAATAAGTATACCAACACTGGACTTGCTTGCTAGGCAATTGGAAGGGAAAAAAGGAATATACATTCCTATGTTGGATGCAAGGAGAATGGAAGTTTATTCTGCGGTTTATGATTCAGATTTCAATCAGCTCCGGGAAACTAAAGCACAGGTACTGGAGAAAGAATCTTTTATGGAATACTTTGAAAATGATAAAGTCCATTTTATAGGTAACGGAGTTGCAAAATTCGAAGAACTATGTGACGCTCCAAATGCTGTTTTCCACAAACAGAAATTTCCATCTGTTGCTGAAATGGCAGATTTGGCTGAAGCCAAATATCAAAAAAGCGACACCGAAGATGTCGCTTATTTTGAACCTTATTATTTAAAAGATTTTATAGCAGGTTAAACTTAATCCTGCTTACTGGTTTTTTCTACAGTTCCCCTCATTTTAGTCTGATCGTACAGGTAAACATCTCTTTGAGGATATGGAATTGTCATACCGGCTTCTTCCAGCCTTATCTTACCTTCTTCGATCATATACCAGTGAAGATCCCAGAATACCGAATTAGGAGCAAAATACCTCACTGAGAAATTTACTGAACTGTCTCCCAGTTCTGCAACAACTATCTGTGGAGCCGGTTCTTCCAGAATATCTTTTTGTTCCTTCACCAGATTCGTCAATACTTCTTTTGCTTTTTTGATATCGTCATCATAGGAAATACCAAAACTTAATTTTTCTCTTCTGGTATTATTGTAGCTGTAGTTGGTAATATTATCATTACTTAACTGGCCATTAGGAACCACCACTCTCTGATTCCCGAAAGTATCTATTTTAGTATAAAATAACGAGATTTCCACTACACTTCCCGATACTCCCTGGGCTTCTATCCAGTCTCCTATTTTAAAGGGTTTTAATACAATTATAAGCACACCTCCGGCAAGATTCGCAAGGGAACCCTGCAAAGCGAGACCAATTGCCAAACCTGCCGCACCAATGGCCGCCACAAGGGAAGCACTTTCAACACCGAGTTGTGTGATCACCAGTACGAACAGAAGGATCTTAAGTCCCCAGCTTGCTGCCTTTACGGTAAACTGTTCAAGGGTAGGATCATACTCCTTTTTTTCGAAAAGTTTCTTCAGATATCTTACAATGATCTTTATCACCCACAATCCTACTACGAGGAGTAGAAGGGCCCCAATCAATGTTGGTAAATAATCAATGAGTTTATTGGCGTATTCTCTTGCGATTTCACCCCAATTATCGAGCTTTTCCATATAATTTTATTTATTTGTTTATTTAGCTCCTAATTCTAAAAAAAATGGCCTTAATCTGTGTTTAATTTATGTTAAACTTAAAAGACCTGTTTTAAAGCCTCATCCACTGAAGTGACTGGCAAATTGCAGGCCCCTTCTTTACAAATATAGATCAGGTCTTTACCTGGATGGAACCTGTTTTTTAGAAGCGGTAATTCAGATTCTTTCCCGGAAGCGCAGATCACACTATTAGGTATATATCGTTTAAGAAAGCTTTCGGCCTTGTTAGAAAAATTGTTTCCTGTAATGGCAATTTCGTAAAAAGGATGAGTGAAATCTAACATTAGGTCTAACCAGTTCGAAAAATAACGTGGAGATTCAGGAATTTTATCCTGAATATTGGTAAGCATTTTTTTTGCCTTTTCGAGGTATTGTTCGTTTCCTAATAACTTTCCAAGTTTAAAAAGGTTTTTGGCCATTACCGAATTGGAAGCGGGAATCACGTTATCATTGTATTCGATGGTTTTAGTGATGAGGGAACGATCCTCCTGGGATTTGAAAAAATACAGACCGGAGTGGGGATCTGAGAAATTACGCTCTACCACAACCACCAGTTCCTCTGCTTTTTCCAGATAGCTTTTTTTAAAAGTACACTGGTATACATCCAATAAGGCTTGGATCAGGAATGCATAATCTTCCAGATATCCATTTATGCTGGCCTTAGCATTTTTATAAGTATGGAAAAGATTAGCTTTCCCATGGATAAGGTTTTCCAGTATGAACTGAACGGATTTGATTGCTTCGTCAAGGTAATCGGGATTATGAAAAGCGTTATAGGCTTCAACATATCCACTTACCATCATCGCATTCCATGAAGTTAAGGATTTGTCGTCGAGGCCGGGTTTTGATCTTTTGGTCCTTGCTTCAAGGAGAATCGAATTCCAGAATCTCTTTTTTTTATTCAGTTCGCTGAGGGAAATATTGAAGGTCTCAGCGAGATCCTCTAAGGATTTGTTTCGGAATAAGACATATTTTTCTTCCTCCCATTTACCTGTCGAGTTGATGTTGTAAAAACTTGAGAAAAGTTCAAAATCCTCATCAATCAATTCTTTAAGTTCCTCTTTGCTCCAAACATAATAAGCGCCTTCCTCATTTTCGCCTTGACTATTCTCACTATCAGCATCCAGTGCAGAGTAGAAAGCTCCGGAATCGTCTGTTAATTCTTTCTGGATAAAGCTTAAGGTTTTTTCTACAACTTCTTTATACCAATCGTTTTTGGTCATCTTATATGCCTTGGAATACAATTGAACCAACTGGGCATTATCGTACAACATTTTCTCAAAATGGGGCACGTGCCATCTTTCGTCTACCGAGTACCTCGAAAATCCTCCATCTACCTGATCGAAAACTCCTCCCCATGAAATCTTGTCAAGGCTCAATTTTACAAAATCCAGTAATTCTTGATTTGAAGTTTGATAAGCATACCTCATTAAGAATTCATAATTATTTGGCATCATGAATTTAGGAGCCCCCTGTATTCCGCCATTTTTGTGATCAAAATGTTTTTCCCATCGACTGAGTACCTGTACAAAAAAATCAGGATGAAGATCATTTACCTCGCCTGGAGGATCAATAATTTGTATCTGGTTGAGTCCATTTTCTAATTTTTCTGCATAATCTAAAAGTTGTTCGGGTTTGTTTTTATAGAGATTCGCTATCTGTTGTAAGGCATCTTTCCATTGCTCTTTTCTGAAATAGGTTCCTCCCCAAACAGGTCGTCCATCGGGAAGGGCTACAACATTCATCGGCCAACCACCCATTCCGGTCATTACCTGGACAGCATTCATATACACCTGATCCACATCAGGCCTTTCCTCTCTATCTACTTTGATGCAGAAATAGTTTGAATTCATTATCCTGGCGACCTCTTCATCTTCAAAACTTTCATGTTCCATGACATGGCACCAGTGACAGGCTGAGTAACCTACACTTATCAGAAGTAATTTTTTCTGCTCAAGGGCCTCTTCCAACAATTCATCCTTCCAGGGGTGCCAGTTTACAGGATTATGTGCATGCTGAAGGAGATAAGGACTTGTTTCGTTAATAAGCTGGTTTGTATGTTTATATTCCTTCATGAATAAGATAAAATTAAAATGAACGGAAAGTCAATGCAAAGTTGGGAACTTGCCGAATACTCGCGTAGGAATAAAGCCGTTCGTCTAAAAGTACAAATTATAAGAGGATAAATTCGTTCTGAATTTGTATTATTAATCTTTTAGTAACTTTATTGGACTGGCTTTTTCTACTAAAATCCTCATTTTGCTGGTTGATAATTGATCGTATATGGAAGATATCTACATTGTAATGTTAGTAGCCCTATTTGCGCTTGCAATTACAGATCTGGTGGTAGGTGTTAGTAATGATGCTGTAAATTTCCTTAATTCAGCAATAGGCTCCAAGGCCATTTCCATGAGGACCATAATGATCGTTGCCAGTCTGGGAGTTGCCGTAGGAGCGATATTTTCCAGCGGACTTATGGAAGTAGCCCGGAAAGGGATATTTCTGCCGGGTGAATTCTATTTTGAGGAGATCATGATCATCTTTATGGCGGTGATGATCACCGATGTTTTGCTTCTGGATTTCTTCAATTCATTGGGATTGCCTACTTCTACCACTGTATCCATAGTTTTCGAATTGTTAGGAGCGGCGGTATGTATGGCCGCTATTAAGATATACACTCAAACCGAGGGTGACCTTTCTGAAATATTCAATTATATAAATACTGCAAAGGCTACTGAAATCATACTGGGTATACTTATGGCCGTGGTCATAGCTTTTGTAATTGGTGCTTTTGTGCAATATATTTCAAGGTTGATTTTCTCTTTTCAGTACGAAAGAAAGATAAAATATGTAGGCGCTGTTTTTGGCGGGTTATCCTTAACCGCTATACTTTATTTCATTCTTATAAAAGGAATGAAGACTGTTCCTTATATCCCCGAAGCCACAACGAATTATGTTAACGAGAATACCCTTATCATCGTCCTTATAGGCTTTGTCCTTTTCACAGGTATCTCTCAATTGTTAATGAGTCTTTTGAAGGTGCACATCCTTCGGTTAATTATTATCATTGGTACCTTTGCGCTCGCTCTTGCATTCGCAGGCAACGATCTTGTGAATTTCATAGGAGTTCCTATTGCCGCATGGCAATCCTTTGATCTTTGGCAAAGCGCTAATGCTGCTTCTGGAGTGCTCCCGGCGGAGTTCTCTATGACCGGCCTGTCTGGCAGTGTGCCTACACCAGAAATTTTACTGATAGCAGCCGGAGGGATCATGGTTGTTACGCTTTGGTTTTCGAGCAAAGCAAGAGCTGTAGTGGATACCGGCATAAATCTTTCAAGACAGGGAGATGGCGTTGAGCGTTTTGAACCTAACTGGTTGTCCAGGGGCATTGTTAGGTATTCAATGCTTTTGGGAAAGGGAATCACCACCGTACTTCCTGAGCAGCTAAAGGAAAGGATCAATGATAAATTTGATAAGCCTACTGGGGAAGTTAGAAGTAAACGTATTGATGCTCCAGCATTCGATATGGTTCGTGCTTCCGTGAACCTTGTAGTAGCCAGTATCCTGATATCGGTAGGGACCAATCTAAAATTACCCCTTTCAACCACCTATGTTACGTTTATGGTAGCCATGGGTACTTCTTTGGCAGATCGCGCCTGGGATAGAGAAAGTGCTGTTTACAGGGTGGCCGGAGTTTTGAATGTAGTTGGAGGTTGGTTTGTTACGGCCCTGGTCGCGTTTTCTGCAGCCGCCATTTTTGGAGCAATAATCTATTTTGGGGGGATCATAGCTATGGCTGTCCTAATCCTGGCAGCGATAATACTTGTGGTTAGAAGTGGAATTATCCATTCAAGACAAAGCAAAGAGCAAAGAGAAAGGAAAAGATTCAACAGGAGCGATATCATCACGATTAATGAGATTACTTCAGAAACCTCAGAGAATATCTCCAATGTGATAGAGGGAATCAACAACATGTTTTCTAAAACCGTAGATAATCTGGGATACTACGATCTGGGAAAACTAAAGAAAAGCTATAAGAAGATTGAAAAGTTGGAGGCTGATGTCGACGAGCTTAAAGGAAATATTTTTTATTTTATAAAATCCCTAGAGGAAGACTCAGTAGAAGCAAGTAAATTTTACATTCTTACTATAGATTATCTCCAGGACATGGTACAATCCATTGGATTCATAACCAGAAACAGCTATAATCACGTACATAACAATCATAAAAATCTAAAGTTCAACCAGATTAGAGACCTCAAAAAGGTGGACGATAAAATGCAGCTACTTTTTGACGATATTAAAGATACTTTTGATAATCACGAATTTGGAAACATAGATGCAATTCTCAATGAGAAGCAGGAACTGCTGGACTATGTTAGTGAATTGATCCAGAAACAGATCAAAAGGATCCGAACATCGGAGACGAGCCCTAAAAACTCAAAGCTTTACTTTGGTGTATTACTGGAAACAAAAGACCTAATTTCTTCCACTATGGGACTTCTGCAATTGTTCCAGGAATTCTATAATGAGGCAAGAACCACAGACTATTAAATAAAAAATCCCTCCGAAAGAGGGATTTTTTATGGTTTTTGTTCTTTAAAAACTTATCCATTTATAGCTTCTACATATTCTACTTTTCCTCTAAGCATATCCCTTAACATGGTTTCGATTCCGCTTTTTAAGGTCATTGTTGAAGAAGGGCAACCGCTGCAGGCACCCTGGAGAATCACTTTTACGGTTTTGTTATCTGCATTATAGCTTTCAAAAAGGATATTTCCTCCGTCGCTGGCAACCGCCGGTTTGATATATTCATCAAGTATGGCTACGATTTGTTGGGAGGTATCATCAAGATTTTCAAAGTTTATAGTTCGCTTGTCTTCATTTGTTTCAGTTGAAGAGGAAACCTTTGAAGTAGCTGCCTCAGCTTTTATCACTTCTTTTCCTTCTTGCAGGTAGTTCCTTATGAATTCGCGCAGTTCCATAGTAATCTCATCCCAGCTTGCAACTTCATATTTCTGAACAGAAATATAATTCTCATCAATAAAGATTTCCTTAACAAACGGGAAGTGAAACAGTTTCTGGGCTAGTGGGGCATTTTTTGCCTCATCGATATTCTTAAATTCTGCAGCTTGAAGTACCAGCTTTTTGTTAGCTACGAATTTCATCACTGCAGGGTTGGGAGTGCTTTCAGCATAAACAGTGACAGGTATATTTCCCTTTTTTGAAGAATCTTCTTTAATGATTACTCCTCCTTTATTAAGATATGTCTCTATCTGGTCTGCAACTTCCTGCTGTACATCGGCCCATTCCACGATATCATATTTTTCTATCGCGATAAAATTCTGGGCGATATATACCGTTTTTACAAAGGGGAGGTAAAATAGCTGTTGGGCAAGAGGTGAGTTCTTAGCTTCATCGATATTTTTGAATTCAAAATTTTCGTGACGCGTCAGAAATTTGTTAGCCTCAAATTTTACGATTTTTGAGGTAGAGGTCGGTACTATATTTATGGTAAAATCTTTCATTTCAAAATTTTAGGCAAAAGTAATAAAGAAAAACTAGGTATTACATATATTTACAGGCTTTATGCTCTATAGGATAACTTCATATTACTGCTGTTTTAGTAAGGATTTCTCTACTTATCTGAAACTTTTTTTAGCACTATTTCTTTTGAACTCCACCAACAGTTTTGCGCAGGAAGTTATACCTACTTATTCCGATTACCTTACCGATAATCTTTATTTGATTCATCCATCCATGGCGGGAGCATCAAATTTTGATCAGGTACGGTTAACCGGGAGAACCCAGTGGTTCGACGTGGAGCAGGCTCCCAACTTACAAACAGCGGCGATAAATTCCCGTGTAACCGATAGAATAGGGCTTGGAGGTATATTATTCCGAGATGAAAATGGGAATTATTCGAAGTTAGGAGCCTATGGGACATTTGCTTATCACCTGATGTTCTCCAGGAGCACAGCAGACCTCAATCAACTTTCCTTTGGTATAAGTGCCGGGGTTATTCAGCATAGACTTGATCAGAGTGGATTTACAGGTTTTGATCCCCTTCTTGGTAATAACGATCAGGCAGATATTTTTGCAAATATTGATTTTGGGGTATCCTATTTTGTGAGTGATTTTTATTTTCATTTTTCGGCTAAAAATATTCTTTCTGTAAGCAGGGAATTGTTTTATTCTGATGCCGTGCCGAGTAATATGAGAAAGTATCTGTTTTCTGCGGGTTACGTATTCGATCTTAATGCTTATGATCCCTGGTATTTTGAACCTTCCTTGTTGTTCCAGGTGCGTGAGGCAACTAATGAAATGGCAGCTGATATAAACCTTAAGGCCTATTATGACCTTGAAAGAAGTGTTTTATGGGGAGGCGTATCTTTCAGGAACGGATTTGAAACCACGGAGTATACCTCTGATGGTGACGAGATTCAAAACCAGAACCTCATGTATATTACTCCTTTCGTGGGTATAGATTATAAAAAGTTCATTTTTGGCTATACCTTCAGTTACCAGTTAAATTCATTGGTATTAAGTAACAATGGGTTTCATCAAATCACACTGGGCTATAATATAGGGGAATCAAGACAGCGCTATGATTGTAAGTGTCCTGCTATAAATAATTAAAAATCAAGGAAGGAAACCTTGAAATTATTTTTTTCAGCTTCTATAAGTTCAGAAAGGACCTTTTGATCTGAATTCGAAAAGAATTGAGGCGGATAAATTTTTTCAGGTTCAGAAGTATTCAGAAGGTCGTTCTTTTCCAGGATTGCCCTGGTTTGTCTGGCAACCGCTTCTCCAGAATCTATGATCTTGACCTCCTCTGGTAGAATCTTATTAAGACTTGGGATTAGATAGGGGTAGTGGCTACAGCCCAGAACAAGATAATCGATCTTCGCATCCAGCATCGGTTGAAGAAGTGTCTTTAACCTTTCCATAATTTCTTCTGAATCTTTCTTACCCTTCTCAATGAGCTCCACCAGTCCATTTCCCTCAACCTCTATAACATTAATATCTTTGGTATAAAGTTCAGAGGTTTTAGTGAAAAGTTCACTGGTTAGCGTTCCTCTGGTAGCTAAAATCCCCACCGCCTTATGAGTGCTTTTAAGCGCTGCAGGCTTTATTGCAGGCTCAATTCCAATAAATGGGACGGAGTAGGTGTTTCGTAAAACTTTTATGGCATTGGTAGTTGCTGTATTACAAGCCACAACAACGATTTTACATCTCATTTGTATGAGCTTTTCAGTATTTTTTATTGAAAGCCTTATGATCTCTTCCTGGGGTTTGATTCCGTAGGGCGCGTTTTTACTGTCGGAAAGATATATGGTTTCTTCATAGGGTAAAAGTTGATGGATCTCCTTCCAAATAGAAGTGCCACCAACTCCTGAATCGAAAACACCGATTGGTCTGGAATCGCTCATATAGGTACAAAAATAAAAACTGCGTACAAGTGTACGCAGTTTTTTAAAAATTTATTGAGGGACTGAATTATAGTCCTAGCTCTTTCTTTACATCTGGCATTAGGTTATAACCATCTGCTAGCAATACTCCAGTTCCGGTAGTTGAATCTAATACATAATCAAATCCTTTTTCTCTGGCTACCTTTTGGATTGCAGTTCTTACTTTTTCAAGGATAGGTCTTAGTAGATCATTTTCTTTTTTCTGAAGATCCTGTCTTGCTTGTGCACTGTGCTCCTGAATTCTTCTTTGAGCAGCCTGAAGCTCAGTAGCTCTTTTTTGGTTCTCTTCTTCAGTTTTGGTATTAGCTTCTGCTTCGTAACGCTGCATGGTGCTTTGAGCTTCTGCCAGCATATCCTTGATCTCAGCATCATAGGTCTTCTCCAGTTTCTGTAGCTGGTCCATAGCTCCTTTGTATTCAGGAAGAGACTGTACTAGCTCCTGGGTAGGGATATGTGCAACTTTAGACTGAGCGTTTGTAAAAGCAGTAGCGCCAATCATCAAAGCTAAAGCTATAAAAAGTGTTCTGAATTGTTTCATTTTAATCGTCGTTAAGTTTAAGGTTTAAAAAATTTA
>CAYWAB010000065.1:0-14656 GCA_964456105.1 uncultured Christiangramia sp.
AATGATCCGTGGTCATACTAGTCTTCATGACAGACTTCAGGATGAACTGGCTTCTTTTGTTCACAAACAATCGGCCTATCTTTTAAATTTCGGATATCAGGGAATGGTTTCTACCATAGACGCGCTCGTTTCCAAGCAGGATGTAATAGTTTATGATGTGGATGCACATGCCTGTATCATTGATGGAGTAAGACTGCATCTGGGTCAGCGCTTTACTTATAAGCACAACGATATGGAAAGTATCGAGAAGAACTTGCAACGTGCTACAAAAATTGCTGAACAAACAGGAGGAGGAATCCTTCTTATTTCTGAAGGTGTTTTCGGAATGCGAGGTGAGCAAGGTAAACTGAAAGAGATCGTTGAGCTAAAGAAAAAATACAAATTCAGGCTTTTTGTGGATGATGCACATGGTTTCGGAACTTTAGGTAAAACCGGAGCAGGAGCTGGAGAAGAGCAGGGAGTTCAGGATGAGATCGATGTATATTTTGCAACTTTCGCTAAATCCCTTGCCAGTACAGGAGCATTTATCGCAGCAGACAAGGAGATCATCGATTATTTGAAATACAATCTGCGTTCACAGATGTTCGCTAAATCCTTACAGATGCAACTAGTGGTTGGAGCATTGAAACGTTTGGAGATGCTTAGAACAATGCCGGAGCTTAAAGAAAAGCTTTGGGAAAATGTAAATGCGCTTCAAAATGGTCTAAAAGGGAGAGGTTTTGATATAGGTACTACCCAAAGCTGTGTAACTCCTGTTTATTTGAAAGGAAGTATTCCTGAGGCGATGGCACTTGTTAAAGATCTTAGGGAGAATCACGGTATATTCTGTTCTATAGTAGTATATCCTGTTATTCCAAAAGGATTGATACTGCTAAGGATGATCCCGACAGCAAGTCATACTATGGAGGATATTGAAGAGACTTTAGATGCATTCTCTGCGATTCGTGAAAGACTTGAGGACGGAACTTATAAAAGACTTTCAGCTTCAGTAAGAGAGGCTATGTCTGAATAAAGATCGCAAAATAGAATTATAAAAAACCAGCTACTAAGCTGGTTTTTTTATTTTGGGAAAGCTCCGCCACCGCCATCATCATCTCCTTCATTTCTATCACGGCTAAGTTTTTCACTTCTCTGTCTTCTTTTATTTCCTTCGCTGGAGTCCTCAAGGAATTCATCAACTTTATGTAGATCAAGCCGGTAGGAAATCCCTGCAGCTACCTGCCATCTTGAAGGGGTATCTTTAAAGTTTATTAGCCCGGAAATATCGAACTGAAGATCATTTCCAACTAAATAAGCTCCACCACCTCTAAGGATCTGATCAGAGTAAATATCACTGTTTATTCCCTGGTATTCTCCAAATATGGCGATGCTAGGAGTTAGCGTATGGGTAACAGTAATTATACCAGTATAGGACCTGTAATCTTCCGAAAGTCGATCGCCAATAAGATTAAGAACGAGCACCCATCTTCCCCAATTGTTTTGGGTTATAAGAGCAGCTTTCGGACTGAATTTTCCTTCTCCTTCGTATAGGTAAGGATTATCACCAAAAGAAAAATTGGCCCCCGCATAAACGGAAATAGCAGGAATGAGTGTTTTCCATTTGAATTTTTGATTTGCCTTCCAGCTATATAGGTTTGGTTTGTCCTCTTCTATTTCCTTGTAAGGATCAAAGATCAAATATTTAGCACCTATGGTATTAAATCTAAAATCCCTGATAGTAGATTGACCTAAATTTCCGATGAGGTCAGAATTTACATTCTGAGATTCGAAGGCGCCGGTAAGGTTTAACTCAAGGTTTTCGAATAGAAGTCCGTATCTCAACTGGTAATCTATGCCCCAGATATCCGTATCTGTTCTTAGCCCGGTATGTTGATCTTCTCCGAAATAATATCCAGATTCGATTTGGATCACATTTGTGCCAACTGCAAACGCGCCCTGGGATTGTCCGGGACGATTTGAATTGATTGTTTCAGTATACTGGGCTATACTAGTAAAACTGAAAAGGAAAATTAAGGCTGTTGGGAAAAGCGTTTTTTTCATGGATCCGTGGGTTGTTCCTCTCAAATATATAAGTTTTATTATAATTTTATCCTGGATGGCTCCTCGATTCTGCTTGCTTATTTTTATTTTTGCACAAAGTAGATTCAATGTTAGAAGCATCAATTTCCGGAGTTTTAAAAACGATATTGATCGTTTTACTGGTATACTTCGGATTAAAAATACTATTCCGTTTTTTTGGTCCTATTTTGCTCAGGTATTTCATGAAAAAAATGGGAAAGAAGTTTGAGCAACAGTTTAACCAACAATTTGGAGGATACCAGGAACAAAAATCCAAAAATCGTGAAGGAAGTACTATAGATAAAAAGCCGAAAGGTAGAAAGAGGTCTGATAAAAAGGTTGGTGAATATATCGATTACGAAGAAATTGATTAATTTCGGTTTTTATCAGGGAAAGTCAAAGCCTTGTTAATGTCTTAGGTAAAAAACCAAAAGTCCGATAAATGGCCAAATTGAAGCAATTCTTACCACACCTGCTGGTTCTTGCAGGTTTTATTATTTTATCACTATTCTATTTTAATCCTGTTTTACAAGGGAAAAAGATATTCCAAAGCGATATAGTCCAATATATCGGGATGTCCAAAGAACAGTCAGATTTCAGAGCTGAAACCGGTGAAGAACCGTATTGGACCGATGCGGCTTTCGGCGGAATGCCTACCTATCAGCTTGGGGCATATTATCCACATAATTATATTAAAAAATTAGACAGTGTCCTGCGGTTCCTTCCAAGACCGGCAGATTACCTATTTCTTTATTTCATAGGATTCTATATTTTACTGCTGTGTCTAAAGTTAGATTATAAACTTGCGTTTTTAGGCGCAATTGGCTTTGGATTTTCAACTTATCTTATAATCATTCTGGGGGTAGGGCATAATGCTAAAGCGCATGCTATTGCATATATGCCAATGGTTATTGCTGGAATTATTGCATTGTTCAGGAAAAGAAATATCTGGAGTTTTTTGCTTTTAACCATTGCGATGGCTTTGGAGATCCAGGCCAATCACTTCCAAATGACCTATTATTTATTGCTTTTAGTTATAGTACTTGGAATTGCATACCTGGTAGATGCCTACAACAAGAAAATGCTTCCTCACTATTTTAAATCTTTGGGAATTATGGTTGTCGCTGTTGTTCTGGCAATAACTACCAACGCGACGAATCTTCTTGCCACCTCAGAATATACAGACTTTAGTACCAGGGGAGATACTGGATTGACCATTGGCCCAGATGGGTCTCCAAAGGAAAAATCCGGGCTTGGTTTCGATTATATTACTGAATACAGTTATGGGGTACTCGAAACCTTTAATCTTTTTGTCCCCCGATTCATGGGAGGAGGCAGTTCAGAAAATGTTGGCAGGGATTCTAATGTTTATGATGCCATAATTGAGGTAGGAGCTTCTCCTGCTCAGGCAGCCGATTTTGTACAGAATGTCCCTACTTATTGGGGTGATCAAACTTATGTAAAGGCTCCTGCATATATTGGGGCAGCGGTGATCTTTCTTTTTGTTTTTGCCCTTTTCCTGATACGGGGAAGACTAAAATGGTGGGTTGTGGGTGCAAGTATTTTGGCACTTCTACTCAGTTGGGGAAGGAATTTTGGTGTTCTAACCCAGCTTTTTATCGATTTTGTTCCTTTATATAATAAATTCCGGGCAGTTTCCTCGGTACAGGTAGTCCTGGAATTATGTGCGCCCCTGTTAGCCGTTATAGGGCTATATAAACTGTTCAACCCAAAGGTTAAGGAAGAGGAAAAGTTATATGCTTTAAAGTGGACTTCAATTATTACCGGAGGTCTATTACTCGTTTTTTTACTTTTCAAATCGATTTTATTCGATTTTTCAGGTCCAACTGATTCTTCGTTGAGTCAGCAACTTGGAATGGACTTCATAAGGGCTTTAAAAGAAGACAGAAAGGCTCTATTTAACTCCGACGTAATAAGATCATTGATATTTGTAATTTTCTCAGGAGGACTTATTTGGGCTTATTTACTGAATAAGATAAATAAGAACCTGGTTGTAGGAGGTTTTGTTATCCTTTTCCTTGTAGACCTTATCGGTGTTGATTTGCGATATGTTAATCGTGATGATTTTGTAATGGCCAGAGAAATGCAACAGCCTTTCCAAATGCAGGAAGCAGATGCAGCCATACTTCAGGATACATCACATTACAGAGTGTTCGATGTGTCCGGCAGCCCTTTCAATACAGGAAGGACATCTTATTTTCATAATGCTTTAGGCGGTTATCATGCTGCCAAGCCCGGTAGAATACAGGATCTTTACGATTTCTACATTTCGGAAAACGATATGGAAATTCTGAACATGCTTAATGTGAAGTATTTCATCGTGCCTACAGAGGAAGGAGTAAAAGCTCAACAGAATCCTGAAGTGTTTGGAAATGCCTGGTTCGTAAATGATATCAAATGGGTGGATACTGCAAATGAAGAGATCCTGGCGCTGGATGAAACAGACCTTAAGAATACTGCGGTAGTGAATACCAGGTTTCGAGAAATTATTGAAGATGACTATAAAAAGGATCCTGAAGCTAAAGTAGAATTGGTAAATCATCAGCCAAATAAACTGCGATATCATGTTTCGACGGAAACAAAGCAATTTTTAGTTTTTTCTGAGAATTATTATCAACCGGGTTGGCAGGCATATCTTGACGGGGATCCCGTTCCTCATGCCCAGGCTAATTATGTTCTTAGGGCGATGACTGTACCTGCAGGGGAGCATACCATTGAATTTAAATTTGAACCCCAGGTGGTTTCAACCGGAAGTACAATAGCCTTGGTAAGTTCTATCGCAATAGGCCTAATATTACTGGGAGGAATTGGTTTCGAGATCAAAAAGTCTAAAGACTGATACTTCTGAATTTTCAGGAAATCCATGAAAAAAGTCCTCATCATAACATATTATTGGCCACCAGCCGGAGGACCTGGAGTACAAAGATGGTTGAAGTTCGTCAAATATTTAAGGGAATTTGATATAGAACCTGTTGTTTATGTTCCTGAAAATCCTACTTATCCCATAATTGATAAAAGTTTTTTGGATGAAGTTCTGGATAATGTGCGGATAATAAGGTCAAAAATCTTTGAACCCTATTCTTTTGCTTCCCTATTCTCAAAAAGCGAAACCAGTACTATTAGCTCAGGGATCATAAAGAAGGAAGAAAATCAGAATCTTATTCAAAAAATCCTTCTTTTTATAAGAGGTAACTTCTTTATCCCTGATGCCCGAAAATACTGGATAAAACCTTCTGTGAAAATTCTCGAAAAGGAATTGCAAAATGGAGGTTACCATGCAATTATCACAACAGGACCACCACATAGCCTGCATTTGATTGGTCTAGGATTAAAGGAAAGGCTCGCAATAAGGTGGATTGCAGATTTCAGGGATCCCTGGACAAATATTGGCTATCATGATAAATTGAAGCTTACTGAAAAGGCTCAAAAGAAACATGAGATCCTTGAAAGAAAAGTGCTTCGTAATGCTGATCAGCTGATCACCACCAGTTTTACGACCCGTGATGAATTTAGCAATAAAACTGATCGTCCGGTAAGTGTTATAACGAATGGATACGACTTTGATCCTGATAGCTTTGAGACTGTTCAAAATGATAAGTTTGTTATAAGCCATATAGGCTCATTACTTTCAGGTAGAAACCCTTTAAATCTTTGGATTTCAATAAAGGAATTGCTTGAAGAATTTCAGGAATTTAGAAATGACCTTGAATTAAGGTTGGCAGGTAAGGTCAGCGAAGAAGTTTTAACGAGTATAAATGATCATTATTTAGCGAAATACCTAAGGATAGAAGGGTATGTCCCTCATGAAAAAGCTCTTCAAATCCAAAATAGAAGTTCCCTGTTATTGCTCCTTGAAATTGACTCAAAAGAAACCAGGGGAATTATACCGGGTAAGCTGTTTGAATATCTGGCAAGTAAAAATCCTATACTGGCTATAGGTCCTGAAAAATGGGATGTGGGAAAAATTATTTCTGATACTGAATCCGGGAAGGTGATGAAATATTCAGAGAAAAACGAAATGAAAGAATTTATTTATGCCACCTACCTTAATTTTAAGAATAACGAAGTAAAAAATAATAGCATTAATATTGAACAATATCACAGGAGGGCTCTCACAAAAAAACTGGCCGATCTAATCCAAACTATTTAATGGGAATAATAATTAATCAGTCCTTTAAAAATCTGGTCACAACCTATCTAGGTTTTGGGATTGGCGCTATTAATACTTTATTTTTATTTACTTATTTTCTGGAGAAAGAGTATTACGGATTGGTTAGTTTTCTGCTTTCAGCTGCCAATTTAATATGGCCATTTCTCGTTTTTGGAGTTCATAGTACACTTATAAAATTTTTTACTTCCTATCATACTAGAGGGGAGCAGGACAGGTTGCTTAATTTTGTACTTATTGTCCCTGCAATTTCCTCTATTATTATTGGAGCTGCCGGACTGATTGGGTATGATCTGCTCTTGAATTATTTTGAAGGTGAAAATGACCTGGTTCAGCCTTATGTTTGGTTAATTTTCCTGATAGCTTTGGCTACTTCCTATTTTGAAGTTTTTTTCTCCTGGTCAAAGATCTATTACAAAAGTGTTTTTGGAAATCTTATGAAGGAAGTTTTCCATAGGTTTTGTATTAGTATTTTGCTTTTTGCATTTTATTTTAAGTGGATTTCCATTGAGGTATTTATATATGCTTTAGCCGCTGTTTTCGTGGTTCGATCCTTCATCATGGCCTTATACGCGTTTTCTTTACACAGACCCAATTTTCAATTGAAATTCCCGGAAAACCTTTCACCGGTTCTAAAATATTCCGCATTAATTCTATTAGCAGCTTCTGTAGCTACAGTTTTGCTTGACCTTGATAAAGTTATGATCGAATATTTCTTACCTATAGAGAACGTTGCCATTTACGGGATTGCAATATATATAGCGACAGTGATTTCGGTTCCACAAAAGGCAATGCATCAAATTACAAATCCTTTAACCGCAGAAATGCTTAATCTTAAGGATAAGGCTGGCTTAAAGGATATCTATACGAAGAGCAGCTTAAATCTTTTAATTGTAAGTGGACTTATCTTTATTTGGATCATAACCAATGTGAATTCCTTATACGAGTTGATTCCCGAAGAGTATTCTATAAGTATACTTGTGGTATTACTTATATCTCTGGTAAAGTTATATGATAATCTACTTGGGAATAATAACAGTATCCTTTTTAATTCCGATTACTACAGGATAGTCCTTGGAGTAGGTGTGATACTTGCTTTATTAGCTTTCATTCTTAATCTATATTTCATTCCCGAGTATGGGATCGAAGGTGCTGCAATGGCCAGTTTTCTTGCTTTCTTTTTCTATAATTCCATTAAGATTTTTATCGTACATAACAAGTTCGGGATACATCCTTTTTCAAAATCCACGCTTTGGCTTTTAATTTTCATAACTGTATTTAGTATTAGTTTCTACTACGTGGAGTTTACTTTTCATCCGGCAATAAACATCGCCATTAAAGGGATTATTTCGGGATTTCTATATCTATTAATAGTTTATTTCTTCCGTTTTTCCACTGAAATAAATGAAATACTGAATAGATTTACAGGCCGGTTTTAAATGAGAAAACCCCATTCACCTTGCGGCTTCAGGGGTTTTCCAACTAACCAACCAAAAAATTAAATTATGAACTCGTCATCAATTTATTTTATTCCATAATTCGTGCCGAACTTCTTGTTCTTGAAGAACTTTTTTGTACTCTTCCTGCTCTCGATTTTGCTGGAGCAGATTTTCTTACAGCACTACTTCTTTGCTCTCTTTGACGTTTAATATTCGAATTCCTTTCAGAATTATTCCGGGATCTTTCAAAAGATTTACTTCTTGAGGTAGATCCTTTGGCTCTGTCAACGCTAGAGCGGTTTCTTTGCTTCTGGAAAGTACTCCTTTGTTGTCTATCGGTCTTCTGTATAGATCTGTTTCTTGAGATGTCTCTATTCCCTTTTCCTATTTCGGGTCTGCCGGAACGTCCTCTTGCATCTGTACTCCTTTCCATTCTTTGGGAATAGGTTTTATCAGCCTTAACTTGTCTGTTTCGAGCAACTGCTTTCCCGGAAGATTGGATTCTTTGAGTTCTCTCAGATCCATAATTTCTATTGTTTTCTTGTCTTTCAGAATAGGCTTTATTACGAGCTGTTTGTTGTCTCGATCTGGCTACCTGGTTGTCTCTCCTGGTATTTATCTTTCTAAGGTCTCTTCTCTGAGCAACTATCCTTCCATAATTATAATCTCTTACCCTGTCCTGAGGCCTGTAAAAGTTCCTTCGGCCGTTATGATGAGAATAATAATTATTATATATGGTTACATATTGGTTATATGAAACCCTATATGGCTCATAGAAAGCACGATACGGACGATTAAAAACTATGCTTACATTCACGTGTGGCCTTTGGTAGTATCTATGCCATGGGCGAAATACATAATGGGGGTTAAAGTGGTTTATAAAACCCGAGTAATGTGTGTATCTATTAAATCTATCATAATGAAGGTGTAAATTACCTACCCTCGACAAGTATCCAAAATTATTATAGCTCATATACACATTCCCAGCCTGGATTATCCTACCGTAATAGTCATAATAAATAGGTACTGTTTCGATCTGGATAACTGCTCCATAATCATCATATTGGATGTACGGATCATAATTATAACCGGAATTATAACTAATATTCACATTAGGTGATAAAATCTGTACACTTGTACCTCTTCTGAATTCAGGATTGAAATAAAAATCGAATTCACCATTAGGATAAACCGCAAATTCAACTCCGCCCTCGATAAAAATGTAGGAATCATTATAATTTGAATAATAACTATTTGCCGGTACAGAGTTTACGGATGCAGATACTGACCACCCGGTAAACAGAATTGCTAAAATTAAGGTCAGATTTCTCATGGCTGTGAATATTTAATTAATAGTAATTTATCAATTAAATACAAAGCTTGTGCCAAACTCCTTAGTTAGCATTATCGCTATGTTCAAGACCTTTTTTAAGGTTCTGATAAACAGGACCCTACCAGCTTTTAGAGTTTTTGCTCTAAATATTTAGCAGTATAAGAATCCCTAATCTTTATTAATTCTTCGGGGGTACCACTACCCACAATATGACCACCTTTCTCACCACCTTCCGGACCAAGATCTATAACATAGTCTGCACACTTAACCAGGTCCATATTATGCTCGATCACTATTACTGTATGGCCCTTTGCTATTAAGGCGTTGAATGATTTTAATAATTTCTTTATATCGTGGAAATGTAATCCTGTGGTTGGTTCGTCGAAAATGAACATGGCCTTTGATTGGGAACTTCCCTTGACCAGGAAGGAAGCAAGTTTAATTCGTTGTGCTTCACCTCCGGATAGGGTAGAAGAGCTTTGTCCTAATTGCACATAACCAAGACCAACATCCCTTAGTGGTTTCAACTTTTTAACTATTTTATCCTGATCATGGTCCTGAAAGAATTCAGTAGCATCATCGATGGTCATATTTAGTATATCATCGATATTCTTTTCATGAAAGCTTACCTCCAGTACTTCTTTTTTGAATCGCTTACCGTTACAGGTTTCACATTCCAGGTGTACGTCTGCCATGAACTGCATCTCAATAGTTACTTCTCCTTCTCCTTTACAGGTTTCGCACCTGCCTCCATCAACATTAAAAGAGAAGTGTTTCGCCTTAAAGCCTCTAAGTTTTGACAATCTTTGATCTGCAAACAGATTTCTGATATCATCGTATGCTTTTATGTACGTAACCGGGTTAGACCTTGATGACCTTCCTATTGGATTCTGATCTACGAATTCTACCGAACCAATATTGCGGAAGTCACCTTCCACACTATTAAACTGCCCTGCTTTTTCTCCGTATCCGCCAATTTCCTTTTGAACCGCGGGATAAAGGATTTTCTTTACCAACGTGCTTTTACCACTTCCTGAAACTCCAGTAATAGCCGTAAAAACTCCAAGCGGGAATTCCACATCGATATTTTTTAAGTTATTTTCCCGCGCGCCAAACACCTTAATATGTTTTTTAGCTCTTCTCCTTTTTTCAGGTACTTCTATTTCCATTTTGCCATTGAGGTAGCTGGCGGTAAGGGACTCAGAATTAAGAATATCTTTCATGCTACCGGTAGCAACTACATGTCCTCCATTTGTACCTGCTTCGGGACCAATGTCTATAATTTCATCCGCTGCATTCATGATCTCTTCGTCATGTTCCACAACGATCACCGTATTACCAAGATCTCTTAAATGCTTTAGTACTCCAATGAGCCTTTCTGTATCCTTGGGGTGTAAGCCTATTGATGGTTCGTCAAGAATATACATGGAACCCACCAGACTGCTTCCTAAAGAAGTAGCCAGATTGATTCGCTGAGATTCACCTCCGGAAAGTGTATTGGACTTCCGGTTAAGGGTTAAATAGTCCAGTCCCACATTCGAAAGGAATTCAAGTCTGTTTTTTATCTCTGTAAGCAGTCTTTTTCCAATCTTTTCATCGTATTCATTAAGCTCCAGTTGGTTGAAAAATTCCCTGACTTTATCCAAGGGCTTTTCAACAAGGTCTGTTATACTATGGCCACCAATTTTTACATACTGTGCTTCCGGCCTAAGTCGTTTTCCTTTACAAACTGAGCATTTTGTTTTTCCTCTGTATCTGGAGAGCATCACTCGATTCTGAATCTTATAAGCTTTGCTTTCAAGAAATTCGAAGAACTGATTTATACCTTCGAAATATTCATTACCATTCCATACAAGATCCTTTTGCTCTTCAGTCAATTCAAAATAAGGCTTGTGTATAGGAAAATCGAATTTGTGGGAATTATTGACTAACTGGTCTCTGTACCAGCTCATACTTTCTCCGCGCCATGGGAAAATAGCATTTTCATATATTGATAGACCTGTATTTGGAATAACGAGATCTTCGTCGATACCAATTACATCTCCGTATCCTTCGCATTTTGGGCAGGCCCCATACGGATTGTTAAAACTGAAGAGATGAACATTAGGTTCAAGAAATGTAATTCCATCAAGTTCGAACTTATTACTGAAATGTCTTAACTCGTTATTCGATAGCTGTTCAATAAATAATTCTCCCTTTCCTTCAAAGAAAGCAGCTTCTACTGCATCTGCGAGTCTGTTATAAAAGTCTTCTTCATCTTTGGTGATGATGCGGTCTACCACCAGCCAGGTATCATCTTCTTTTAATTCGTCAAGGTTAACTTCGTCTATCCTTTCCACTTTGTTGCCTGTCTTAATTCTACTGTAACCTTGTTGCGCCAGTATTTTAATTTTTTTCTTCAGGGCTCTTCCTTCTTCAAGATGGATAGGGGAAAGTAGCAGTAATTTTTCCCTTTCAGGAAATTGTTTTACATAATTTATAACGTCTGTTACCGTATCTTTTTTTACTTCATTGCCTGAAATAGGAGAATATGTTTTTCCAATTCTGGCGTATAGCAATTTCAAATAATCATAGATCTCCGTAGAGGTTCCCACCGTAGATCTGGGATTAGTGGAGTTTACTTTTTGTTCGATGGCGATAGCGGGAGCAATTCCCTTGATGTAATCAACTTTAGGTTTATTTAATCGACCCAGGAATTGACGTGCGTAAGAACTTAAACTTTCAACATATCTTCGCTGACCCTCTGCGTATAATGTATCGAATGCCAGGCTTGATTTTCCTGAACCCGAGAGTCCGGTAATAACTACCAGTTTGTTTCTGGGGATAATTGCATTGATATTTTTGAGGTTGTGCAGTTTAGCACCTTTGATGATAATATTTTCTTTGGGATTTACTTTCGCGATATCTACTGTCATGCCTTGAATCTCTAAAAGCAGCAAAGTTACTCATTAACAACGGGGAAAGAAAGCGATGAAAAACTTATAGTAATGTTAAATAATTAAGTTTTTATTTGTAATTCTCAATTTTATCTTGCTATATTTGATTCAAATAATCGATAAAATCAATTGCCTATAGTACACAGTTACTTTTAAACTTGAATAACCTAACCCTCAGGAAGCCCTGAATTCCTGTACAATAAGTAACTGTTATGAATAACACTAAGGTAACTGATGCCTCGTTAGTTCGAGCTTATCTTGATGGAAGTGAAAGTGCCCTTTCTGCTCTAATCGAACGCCACCAACATCGTATTTACAGTTTTATTTTCTCAAAGGTATATGATAAAGATATCGCTGAAGATATATTTCAGGATACCTTCATTAAGGTAATAAGAACCTTAAAACGGGGGAAATATAATGAAGAAGGAAAATTTTTACCCTGGGTAATGAGAATTTCACATAACCTGGTAATAGATCATTTCAGAAGGAATAAGAGAATGCCAAAATTTGACAACAGTGGTGATTTCAATATTTTTTCAGTTCTAACTGATGGAGATCTGAACGCAGAAAAACAGTTGATAAAGGATCAGATCGAATCTGATGTTCAGGAACTTATTAAAGAGTTACCGGAAGACCAGCTAGAGGTCCTGACTATGCGTATCTATAAGGATATGAGTTTTAAGGAAATTTCCGAACGTACAGGTGTGAGCATTAATACTGCATTGGGAAGAATGCGATATGCCCTTATCAATCTTAGAAAGATCATCGAAAAGCGAAATTTAATTTTAACGAATTAATAGTACAATATTCCCCTCTTTATTGCGTTATTCTATAAAATCAACACTAAACGTTATCAAATGGGGAAACTTTACTTTAAAAAAACTTCGAAAGAAGAAAAATCAGATCATCTTCAACCAAAGAAAGAAACGATCAAGTTTCTTTTGAATTATTCAAAAGCATTGAATGTTGTTGAGTATAAGACGATGAAGTGGGATACGCTTCTGAATTAATTAAAATAAAAGACCTGTATTTATTAGCCTGCAGGTCTTTTTTATTTTTGCTTCTTTAGATATTCGTTAATTACGCTTTTTCTTCCAATGGTTCTTGTTATAATATCTTTCTCAAGATCCCATCCTCTTGCCGGTGAATATTGCCGGCCATACCAAATTATTTGAAGGTGTAATTTATTCCAGAGATCTTTTGGGAAAAGCCTTTTGGCATCCTTTTCTGTCTGAGTTACGTTTTTACCTGTACTTAAATTCCATCTATACATAAGTCTGTGTATGTGGGTATCCACAGGAAACGCCGGTACATTGAATGCCTGAGCCATAACCACACTAGCAGTCTTGTGACCAACCGCCGGCAGCTCTTCCAGTGCATCAAAGTCTGCAGGCACATTTCCGTTATACTTTTCGATCAGGATCTTCGATAGACCATGTATTCCTTTCGACTTCATTGGTGACAGACCAACCGGTTTTATGATTTCTCTGATCTCTTCTACGGTAAGGTTAACCATTTTATAAGGGGTATCCGCGATTTCAAATAGTTTAGGTGTGATTTCATTAACTTTTACATCCGTACTTTGAGCCGATAACAGCACTGCTATCAATAAAGTATATGGATCCTTATGGTCTAGTGGGATGGGAATTTCAGGATAAATATCATTTAAGGTGTCAATAACGAACTGAACTTTTTCCTGTTTGGTCATAAAACTTTAATTTTAGGAACAAAAGTAGATAATTATGACAACATTAAAAGAAGGGGATAAAGCTCCCGATTTCAAGGCAGAGGATCAGGATGGCAACGAAATAAAGCTTTCCGATTATAAAGGAAAAAAGCTGGTATTGTTTTTTTATCCAAAAGCCAGTACTCCTGGATGTACGGCAGAGGCGTGCAATCTAAGTGATAATTATGAGCTCATGAAAAAGAAAGGATATGAGATCCTCGGGGTTAGTGCCGATTCTAAAAAGAGACAGCAAAATTTTAAGGAAAAGTATAATTTCCCTTATCCTTTATTGGCAGATGAGGATAAAAAAGTGATCCATGCCTATGGGGTTTGGGGACCAAAGAAATTCATGGGGAAGGAATATGAAGGAATTAACCGTACTACGTTTATAATTGATGAAGAAGGAAAAATAGAGGAGATAATTACCAAAGTAAAAACAAAGGCCCACGCCGAGCAGATATTAGAATAAATTTCGTTAAAAATAAGGCAGTAGGAAAAACTGCCTTATTTTTTTATCGCATCTAAAACCGTAGCGATGCTATCGCAGTTTTCGATTTTTAGTTCTATTGAGATAGATTTTTTTCCTGAAGTTCCTGAGATGAAATAAATATTGCAAATTTCTGCATCTGTAATACTTTTATTGAAATCTACGTCACCCTTTTCAAGTAAGTCTGAAACTACTGATGTATCAATAGCGTTTTTATTAAAAAAGTCCAGTGCTTCGGAAGAAAATTGCCGTTCCTTGATCTTAATATTTTTCAGGACTCTTGCATTAGGGGAGTAGTCACAGGAGGTTTTTTTTCCTCCCAGGAAAAAGATTAAAATCACTATACCAAAAAAAAGTCCCAGCCCATAATATCCAAGGCGATGAATAAGCTTCATAATTAGAAGATCAATAGATTTATATCACGGTAAGAAAGATTGAACCAGTCTGCAATAGACTTATTGGTCAAAATTCCGTGGTAAAAATACAAA
>CAYWAB010000066.1:0-14515 GCA_964456105.1 uncultured Christiangramia sp.
AAATCTTTAACAGATTTTTGTGACAAATTTAATCCAATTTCACTGGAATCCAGAATTTTATCCGGATTAATTAAAAGTGATCCTCCCATCGCATCAAAGCGGCCATGATAGGGTGTCACCCCAAAATAATTACCTCCAATGAGAACTTCTTCCCTGCCATCCTTATTAAAATCATAAGAAATCATCTTTCGGATGGGTGCGATCTGTAATTTCCTGTCAAAAGGCCTGAAAGTGAATTTTCCTCCGTTGTTTTCCAGGTATCCCGAAGCTAAGGTATGCACCTTCATTATTTTTGCTCCTTCAAGTTCCTGCGGACTGAAGATCTCACTAACCGTTTTGCCTGCAAAATCCTTATAGTTCGTAAATTTCTTTCTAACCATCTGGTTTAGTTGTGAAGCAAGCTCATCCAGCCCGTACAGAAAATAATATTTTCCATTATTTTCTTGTGCCAGTAAGGTTTCTGTTAATCCGTTACCATCAAAATCCTTATAATACATTAATAGCGGATTCTCTTTGGAGGCATTCAGTTTTGTATTTAACCCCCAATTACCTAATAGGTAATCTATATCTCCATCGTCGTCGATATCAAAGGCTTCAATTTCCTGCCACAAACCATTCAACTCAGGATCAACGATTTCCGAAGAAACCTCTTTAAACTGGCCCTTGTCATTCCTAAGGAATTTTGGAGACATCCACTCTCCTATCACAATAAGATCGACATCGCCATCATCATCAAAATCATCCCAAATAGCATCATTGATCATACCAAGCTCTTCAAAAAGGGACGAATTTACAGGAGTAAATTTACCTTTATCGTTATTTAGTAAATAGGACTTTGGGATCGCTCCGTAATCATAGTTTACTGAATTGGCCCCTAAAAAAACATCCAGGTCACCATCATTATCATAATCCTCAGCTTTAACCACGGAAGAGTTTTCGTAAGTCTCCGGAAAAAGACTGTCTCTTTTGAATCCTAAATTTCCATCACCGTAATAAAGCCTGTCTCTTAACCAAACATTCTTTCCTGCAGACTCCCCTCCGCCTGATGCCATTAAAAGATCTAAATTCCCATCTCCATTAAAATCACCAATTTCAATATCGGTTTCCTCTGCAAGTGAATCGACCTTAACAGTAGTAAGTTCGTAGGTTTCAAAGCCATCCTTGGCCTGAAGATAGAGCTTAGAAGGATTAAATCTCGAAGAGCCAAAAAACACATCCTCTAACCCATCATTATTAATATCGGTAACTACCACTGCCGGGCCATAATCAGAAATTTGATGAGGAATCAGTTTTTGAAGATCGAAATCATTAAAACTGTTTTCCTTATGCACATAATCAAGTCCGAAATCATTTTCAGATTTTATAAACCACTTATTTTTATCGTTATAAAAGAGCGTTTTTGGATCTATCTTCTTTTCGCTGGAATTTGGACTTAGGTCCAGTACCTGATTTGCCTTAAGATATTTTACGGTTTGAACCCGCTGATCTGGCCAGATAATTTTGAGGGAATCAAGACTCACATTATTTTCAATTCCAAAATGAATGATAGGCTCAGAAGACGACTGATAAGCTTTGGTAGTATATAATTGCCTGAATTGCTTTCCTTTATTAGTGTACAATATCGCCTTACTTCCAATAGCATTGGTATTCGCCTTATCGCCTCTAAGTTTTATTTTTAAGTAATTTCCCGAAGTATTTCCATTGATATAAATACTAGCAGGCTTATTGATATTATTAGTCACGATATCCAGGTCACCGTCATTATCCAGGTCTCCGTTGGCGATACCGGTGGAAATTATAGAATCGTTCTCGATCCAGAATTGAGACATATCCTCAAAATCACCTCCACCTTTTCCTCTGAAAACATAATTTGTGACTGCACCTGAAGGCATCATTTTCAGGGCTTCATTATCCACAAGGGTGGTTTTATCAAGTCTTTCCTGAATTTGTTCACTGGAAGTGAACTTCACGTAATCGAGGTCGTTAGGTCTTTTGGGGATCCCATTGCTTACAAACAGGTCCTGTTGTCCGTCCTGGTCAAGATCAGCAAAAAGCGCTCCCCAACTCCAGTCGGTCGCCGCCACACCACTCATTAAAGCGACTTCTGCGAAATACTCGCCCTGGATATTCAGTTGAAGCATATTACGAGTATATTGTGGGTGATATCCTAATTTATCGATCCTGAAGCGGTGAAGGTTCACATTATCATCACCAGCTGAGGATTTTAGAACGGTTTCATCTTCGGGAAGCATATCGAGGCTTATTAGATCTACAAAACCGTCATTATTTATATCTGCGGCATCATTTCCCATGGAAAATCTGGAAATATGGCCAAAATTGGATTTCAAACTTTCAGTAAAGGTACCGTCACCATTATTAAGATAGTAATAATCATCCTCGTGAAAATCGTTACCAACATAGATATCCGTGAAACCATCATTATTGAAATCGGCAGTACTTATCCCTAAACCATAACTATTAGCTCCTCCATAGATTCCTGCTTCTTCACTTATATCTCTGAATTTGTTGTTCTCGTTTATAAAAAGCTTATCGCCGCTCTCGTATACTCTCTTATTTCGTATATCTGCAGGGCCAAAAGACTCACTGGTATGTACCGCATGATTTAAAAGATACATATCCAGGTCACCATCATTGTCGAGATCAAAAAATGCTGCCTGGGAAGAATAGGTTTCCAGATCCAGACCATAATCTCTGGCACTCTCAGTAAAGCTAAGATCACCGTTATTTATGAAAAGTTCGTTGTGACCACTAAAACCATTTACCCCAACTACTGCTGAAACATATATATCCAGCAAACCGTCGCCGTTAACATCTGCCATGGTTACTCCTGTATTCCATGTACTGTTCCCTTCAACTCCGGCCTTAGCGCTAATATCTTCGAACTTTAGATTTCCTTTATTCAAATAAAGCTTGTTCTTCACCTGGTTTCCGGTAAAATAAATATCAGGAAGTCCGTCATTATTGATATCTCCAATGCTCACCCCGCCACCATTGTAGTAATACAGGTAATCAAGGATGTTCTGGTCTCTGGTCTCGGTAAGAGTATTGGTGAAAGAAATACCAGATTCCTTGGGTGAAGGATTTGAAAAAATTTTATCCTCCTCATCGGAACAATTTACCAGAAGATTAGCTAATAGTAGATAGGCCGTTATTCTATAAACTGCTGACTTCAAAAATCCTAGGTTTTTCATTGTTAATAGCTGCAATAATAAATGTCTTGCCATTCTTATCTTTAAATCTTTGAAGATATTTTACTTCATTTTTAATATTAAAACCACTTTCCTTGTAGTCTACCCATTCAAAGTTCATATTTCCGTCGCCGAGCAGAACACTGCCATAACTTGCATCAAGCCTGGAAAATTGAGGTTTGAACTCGAAGTTATTTCCAGCCATGACCAGATCCAGGTTACCATCATTATTAATGTCTACGCAAGAAATGCCACAAACGCAGGAAAATTGCACCCTTCCCGGCAGAATTTTAATGCTGAACTGGCCGTTACCTTCATTAATAGCAATAATGCTTTCAGAGATACGTGCATCTTTTACTATTGCATTTTTAAGTTTATCCTTAGGCAACAGCTCATCAATTGATTTTCTTGCGTACTCTGAAGCTTTGAGGTTCTCCTTTTTAAGGGAAACCAGCTGGGAAGTCATTTCCTTTTTCATATGAACGGGGTAATCCTTTCCGTTCTTTTGTTTAGTTACGATCTGCTCTATTGTACCGTTATTATCGAAATCGTTCACGAACATTTTCATAGGATCTTTTTCAGAGGTCTTATAAGGAATATTAGAGCCTTTATTCCCTAGAATTAGATCCTGATCCCCGTCGTTGTCAAGATCTGCTGTTTCCACGGTATTCCACCAACCGGTATAATCCGTTAGGTTGCTCTTCCAGTGAGATAACCGTCTTCCTGAATTTCGAAAAACCTTTGGCGATCCCCAGTCTGATACGGTAATCAAATCATTTTTACCGTCTCCGTCCATATCCTGCCAGGTGGCATCGGTAATCATTCCGGCATATTTAACGTCATAGGCAATTCTTTCCGTTGAATTGGAAAACTTCCCATCTCCTAAATTTTCAAGAAAAAGATGCTGTGGATCTATACCGTAATTTACTGCCACACTTCGTGATCCAATAAAAACGTCAATATCTCCATCACCATCAAAATCCTGGGGAGCGATCGCGGCAACGTTTTGTTCGACTGATGGAATTATTTCAGTTGAAGGAGTAAAATTACCTTTCCCGTCATTTAAATAGAGTCGCGGACGATAATTCACACTTTCTCCAACCTCGTTACCACCGGAACCTACCATAAGATCTAGGTCACCGTCTCCATCGGCATCGAAGAATGCCGCTGCAGTATCTTCAAAGAAAAGATCTGTGTCCAATGCCGGTTGATTGGATTTTTTAAGATTTCCATTTCCGGAATTCATATAGATCACTCCCGGTTGTTTTTTAGCACCACCAATAAAAACATCTTGATAACCATCATTGTTTACATCTCCTATTGCCATAGAAGGACCTTCCTCAGACAGTTTTTGATAGATCATACCTTCATAATCAAAATCTGTGTAACTGTTCTCTGAATGTTTTTGGAGATTATCATTTCGGAGTTCGGTAAGAAATGGCTTTGATTTTTCAGGAGGGGCAACCTTATACATTTCTTTAGCTTTATCCTGCTCAAGGACGAGAAGCTGATTCGCGGCAATGTTCTTGAGCAATTCAGTGGAATCATCCGGCCAGATTATCCTCAAGGAATCGATCTCATCTTTATTTCCAAGCCCTATGTTCATCACATAATCCATAGAGGACTGGAAACCACGTGACGGATTTTGCTCCTGCATGATTATAGCATCGTCAAAATATAATCTTACTATGCTCCCAATGCCAAATTTATTTTTCCCTTTTCCTTTTAATTGCAGTCTCAAATAGTTTTTATCCTTTTTTTCTGAATTATTCTTATATACAAAAGACTGCATATTCACATTGTTGACCACAAGATCAAGATCACCATCATTATCGAGGTCCCCGTAGGCAGAACCATTAGATAAACTTGGTGTTCCAAGTCCCCATTTTTCCGCAAAATCCTCAAATTTCAAATCCCCTACATTAGCAAAAGCGTAATTTGGAAGCGGAGTAACCGGCATTTTATCTATTATCGAATCTATGGCTTCCTTTTTCCCGGTAAGTGCCATTTTCTGAATGATCTCGTTGGCAAAGAATTCCACAAAATCCAGATCGGTCAAATCATGATTGATCCCATTAGTAACGAAAATATCACGGTGCCCATCATTATCCATATCGAAAATAAGTCCGGCCCAGCTCCAATCGGTGCTTTGAACACCACTGAAATTGGCAATTTCAGAAAAGCTGTTATTTCCATTATTTAACTGTAGCGTATTATGGATGTACTGCTGAAAAAAATCTTTGCTCTGCTTTAACTTAAAAACATTATAGCCTTCAAACTCCATAACAGATTTTGTCCGTTCTTCAGAATCCGGTAACATGTCTGTAATGAAAATATCTGCGTAGCCGTCATTATTGATGTCTGCCATATCTATACCCATCGCAGAAAGGGATAAATGTGAAGTCCAGTTCTCGATATCTTCCGTAAAGGTGCCATCCTGATTGTTTATATACAGATAATCTCTTTCGTAAAAATCGTTGGATACGTAAATGTCTGGATAAAGATCGTTATTAAAATCGCTTACCATCACTCCAAGACCAAATCCTATAAGACTGCCGTAAATACCGGCCTCTTCACTTACATCCACGAATTTCCCGTTATCATTCCTCATCAGCATATCTCCAACACCCCGGAATATCTTAGGAACTCCTTCCCAGTCCTGGGCTCTCACTTCCCTTTGCTCTGCAAACCCCAAACTGCTAACAGGAATATTACTATTGTTAAGTATATAAGCATCGAGGTCTCCATCTTTGTCATAGTCAAAGAAAGTCGCATGTGTACTGAATCCGGTTTCTGCCAGATTATATTCTGCGGCCCTTTCTGTAAATGTGAGATCACCATTATTGACATATAGATCATTATTATGATTATCACCTTCCATATTTCCGGCATTGCTCACGTAGATATCCAAAAGTCCGTCCCCGTTGATATCCACCATATTCACACCGGTAGACCAGGGTTTATTTCCTTCCACTCCTGCCGATGCTGAAATATCCTCAAATTTAAAACCCCCTTTATTTAAATACAGTTTATTAGGTTTCATATTCGCGGTTAGGTAAATATCTGGCAACCCATCATTATTGATGTCTCCTATAGCCACACCCCCACCATTGTAAAAATTCCTGTATTTGAAAATATTGAAACTAGGACTGTTTTCTACCTTATTGATAAAATCTATCCCGGTCTCTTCGGGATCCATCAGCGAATACAGGGTTTCCTCATTGTTGACAGCTTCCTTTTCCTCGTTCTCCTTCTGACCACAGGAAATAAGAAAAGAAATAAAAACTAAAGCAGTGTATTTAAATAAAATATTTATTCTCATCATTTTTTTGAGTTATTGCTTTTCAAAATTAAAGGGGACGAATTGTTCCTTGTGATTATAAAATGATCTTCACCTCTAATGGAAATCTTTTCGATATTCCTTGCTGAACCTGAAATATCCGGAATTGACAGTTTTGAAACTTCAAAAAAGCCTTTTCTGTCATTTAATAGTAAGGTTCCATGGCTTGCATCCATTCTTCCTAATTGAGTACTCACCTCATGGTTATTTCCTACGATCAAGAGATCCTCATAACCATCATCATTAAAATCATAAATCTCCATATCAAAAATTGGGGAAACCTGACAATCGAATGGGAGTAAGCGTTTTGAAAATGAATTATTTCCTAAATTCTCGAAATAATAAGACCCAAGTTCGTAAACTTCCTTTATCTCGGCATTCTCCAATTTGTCTTCAGGAAAAACTTCAGAAAAATCGGCCTGAGCATAATCTTTATAGTTAGAGAATTTCTTTTTAAGGTATGGCATCTGGGCATCCAGCTCGTCTTTAGAAGAGAATGCTGTTTCATCTCCTTTATAGAAATAGGAAACCACAGGGTCTATAGAGCCATTAGCATCAAAATCATTTACATAAAGTCTGATAGGTTCATCCTTACTGGCAGTTAGCCTACTGTTAAGACCCCAATTTCCGACCACGATATCTATATCGCCATCCTTATCAAAATCTCCGGTAACCACTGTATTCCACCAGCCATGAGTTTTTTCAAGTCCGCCATCAAGCTCTTTCAATCTTTTGCCGTCGTTAAGAAAGATCTTGACAGGCATCCAGTGGCCAACCACAATCGCATCCATTATCCCATCATTATTGATATCATCCCAAACGATATCCTGGACATTTCCGGCATCCTTAAAAGCAATACTATATTCTGAAGTAACATCCCTGAAGTTTCCTTTTCCGTCATTCAGAAAAAGATATTGTCGCGGGGTCTTTCCGTATTTATTAGGAACGATATTGGAAGTAAAGCATACATCCGGGAACCCGTCCAAATTAAGATCAACAGTGCTGACTCGCGAGGCATTTAGTTCTACATCCTCAAATTGAACATCATCTTGCTTAAAGGCTCCATTATCATTTATATATAATCTTGGTCTAATGGCCTTTCCCCTGCTAAACTCATTACCTCCACTAACAACAATCATATCAAGATCACCATCCTTATCCACATCAAATAAAACATGGTCTGAATCCTCAGAAATTGAGCTTTCATCAAAAAGTTCGGATTCCATCTTTATAAATTGGCCATCCTTGTTTTGAATCCAGCAACTTAGCGCCTGAGATTTTCCACCCCCAAAAATGATATCCTCATAACCGTCACCATTGACATCTGCAACACTGCTCCGGGGACTTTGATTAGCATATCCGAATGGAATCAAAGGTTCGCGGTTAAATTCCAGTGTAGATTGCTCAATATGATGATGATCGAGGAGTGAATCCCTTAAAGTTAAAAACTGGGTCTTTTTTTCAGGCACATAATCAAAAGCAACTGCATTCTTAATATCAAAATCAATTTTAGAATTCGTTTTAACCTCATATTTCGTTTCAGCCAGTCTATTGGACCAAATGACCTTCACCGAATCAATCTTTTTAAAGCTTCCGGTACCAAAATGCAGACCCGGAGCAAGGGATGAAAGATATCCCCTTGCTAAATAGTGTTCCTGCACCTGAGTTTTTCCTTCATGATAGAGAAAAATCTTAGCACCAATACCAAGTGAATTTCGTTTATCCCCTATTAAATCAACTTTCAAATAAGAATTAGGTTGCTTTTTTGAGGAGGACCTGTTTTCAAAAATACCCGCATTCTCATCCATATTATTTACAACCAGGTCAAGATCTCCATCATTATCAAGATCAACATATACAAAACCATGACTAAAAGTAGCTTCGTCACTCATCCACTCTTCACTACTTTTCTTGAAAGTATTATTACCCATATTCCTGAAAAAATAATTGGGTACTTTCTTTTCAGGCAATTCCTTTATTAAACTGCTAAAGTCACTGATTTTTCCTGAACTAAGTTCTTTCTGGATCTTTTCGTTGGAAATGAATCGGATGAAATCCATATCATTTGTAGCCCCTTTTATCCCGTTGGTAATGAAAAGATCCTTATTGGTATCATTATCAAAATCGGCGAACATCCCACCCCATGACCACTCCGATGCGGCAATTCCACTTAAAAACGCCGTTTCAGAGAATATAAGATTTCCATTATTGATGTGCAGTGTATTCTGCATAAACTGTGGAGCAAAGCCGTTCTTTAAAAAATTGGAATAGGTCTGGAAAGGATATTCAAGACCCGAGGTTTTATAGGTTTCAAGATCTTCTGGAAGCATATCCAAAGAAAGAATATCTGCCCATCCGTCGTTATTAAAATCGGAAATATCTGTTCCCATCGAAAAATGGGTGGTATGTCCTAATTTATCAGGTTCAGAAGATATGATTTCCTTGAATCGACCATCTTTAGAATTGATATAGAGATAATCGTTTTCAAAAAAGTCGTTGCCCACGTAAATATCAGGGTAAAGATCATTATTAAGGTCTCCAATAGCTACGCCTAAGCCGTATCCAATTACACCCTGAAATATTTCAGCCTCTGCAGAAACGTCTTTAAAAGTTCCGTTCTCGTTACGATAAAGGCGATCACCAGATTTGGCATCGAATCCCTCCCTTTTACTCCCTTTTCCATAATTCCTGTTAGGATGCACGGAATGATTAAGCAGATACATATCAAGATCCCCATCCTGGTCGTAATCTAAAAATGCAGCCTGAGTGGAAAAACCAGAAAAATCAAGACCATAATTCTTAGACTGTTCTTGGAATTTAGGTATCCCAGAAGAATCATTACCCATATTTATAAATAGAAGATTATGTCCTTCCAGGCCACGATATCCGCTTACCTTAGAAATATAAAGATCAAGTAGACCATCCCCGTTTATATCCACGTTACTAATTCCCGTGGTCCAACCATCCTTATTAATGATACCGCTGGCATTGGTGATATCTTCGAACTTAAAATTCCCTCTGTTAAGATAAAGTTTGTCTGGAGCTTCGTTCGCAGTAAAATAAAGATCCGTTAATCCATCGTTATTGTAATCTCCGGCAGCGACACCAGAGCCATTATAATAATATAAAAAGTTCAAGATATTCAGATCTGAACTCTCTTTAAGTTTATTGGAAAAGTCTATTCCGGTCCTTGAAGCATCAAGTTTCTTGAACAATGTACTATCCCTTTTACAACCTAGCATAGCAAGGAATAAAATAAAAACCAGATATGTTTTAATTTCCCGGATAAACATTGAAAAAGTTATTCTTGAAGTCAGTGCGAATTTTTAAAATTCCGTTAAAAATAACAATAATAGGCACAAAAAAAAGAAGGCTTTTTAGCCTTCTTTTTTATTAATCTTATTTACTTTTTATTAATAACCCGGATTCTGAGTTAAGTTAGGGTTAGAAATAATCGCTGAAGCTGGAATCGGATAAAGTACCCTGAATTCCTGAGTATTATCCTTGTAGGCCCATGGAGTAGTAAATTTACCGAAACGAATAAGATCATTTCTTCTCCAGTATTCACCATATAATTCTCTACCACGCTCATCAATGATATCATCAAGGGTGACGCTTCCAATTGGAGTAGCATCTCTAAGCTCCCTTAATTCGTTTACGAGTGCAGTTGCATCTCCGGAAGCTCCTCTAAGAATTGCTTCTGCTTTCATTAAATGAGCATCTGCAAATCTAAATAGGATTTGATGTCCTGTAAAGGCACCGTTTACCGGGTGATATTTTATTACTCTAATACCAGTTCTCTCGTTATTACCTAGCAGTCCAGGTAACTCTTTGGTATAAGAAAGATCTCCTCCTGGCCTTGTTTGTTTTTTATTACCTTGAAGGTCGTATTGCTGACCGATAAGGAATCCAAATCCAATATCAGAAGCATCTACGAATCCGTCATCGTTATCATCTTCGTCATCTGGAACCCCATCTCCGTCAAAATCTACTCCGGCAGTAATAGGAGTTCCTGCAGTAGGAACAAATCCTCTTCTCTCTTCCTGACCATCGCCAGGGAAGTTAGTGTTTGGGTTTCCTTCAAAAAGGTCATAGAACTCTGCCAATGTGGTAAATCCATTCCAACCACCACCGGTGTTTCCAGGTGAATTCTGATTGTAATGTAGTGTATTCCAGATTCTGGTATCCCAACCTGCATTAGTAAAGAAGATAGTTTCATTATCCAATTGCTCAGAAAAGATTCCGAAATATCCATCTACAAGCTCAAATCCAAGGTCTTCGATAGCATCTACATTATCTACCACAGCTTCCATATCTGCAGCGGCTGCAGAATCGTTACCAAGGTAGATATGTTTATTCAGTAGTAGCTTCGCCATAAGAAAATGTGCAGCGGCTTTATTAGCTCTAAATGTGCCATCACCTGGTCCAACTGCTGGCAAATTATTGATTGAACTATTAAGGTCATTCATAACGAAATCGAATGCTTCAGCTCTTGTATATACAATAGGATCCACTTCCAAACCTTCATCTGGTCCCCTGAAAGGAACCTGACCATAAAGGTCCATAACCCAGAACATGCTCCAGGCTCTAAGGAACCTTGCTTCAGCTTCCTGTTGTGGAGAAGGATTACTTCTTTCGTCAATTACCTCAGTAGTTCTAAAGATATTGGAGTTCAAACCATTCCATGTATCTCTTACATAAGGATGAATTGGCGACCAAGAATGGGAATGAAGTAACCTCCATACACCATTATCACCCCAGTCGGTACCTCTTGTAGGCACAAGTAGTTCGTCAGTACTTACCTCATTAAGGGCATATAAGTTCGCCTGAGTCGCAATTTGTCCCCTTAAGGCATCATAGATACCCGAAAGAGTAGCATCTACGTCTGCAACCCCGGTAAACTCACCGGTTTGATTGACGATCAAAGAGTCGGTCTCTTCGATTTCTAAATCGGTACACGAATACACATTGAAAGCCAATGCACCGAGTATTAATAGTTTTATTTTATAATTTCTCATGATCAATTTTTTTAAAATTTAGCATTAAAACCAAAAGTGAAAGTTCTTGGTCTAGGATATGCTGTATAATCTATACCAGCCGTTGGAAGACCATTAAGAGGGGTTTGTGTATTTACCTCTGGATCTAACCCACTGTAACCTGTAATTACGAAAAGGTTTTGTCCGTTAACATATAATCTTAAATTATCAAGGAATGAATCCTCCCCAAGAATAAATGTATAACCAATACCGGCATTCTGCATACGAAGGAAGTCACCACTTTCAAGGAATCTTGTAGAAACATCTGGCGCGTTCCCTGGAGATTCCCCGTTAGTTAGTACATCTTCAGTTACATTCCTACCACTTGCGATACTACCTGCAGTAAAGAAGGCATTCTCTGTGTTGTTATAGATATAATGACCGAACTGTCCTGAGAAGAAAAAGGAAGCATCCCATTGCTTGTATTCCAGTCTTGTATTGATACCAAGGTTCGTAGTTGGTAAAGCACTCTTTCCTATGAAAGTTTGCTCATCCCCGTTTGGATAGACAGAAATACCATTAGCATCAAATCCACCGAATTCCCTTAAATAGTAAGAGAAAAGAGGTCTTCCTCCTGCAAGTAACTGGGCAAACGCACCTGTTAATCCTTGTCCAGAGATCTGAGCAGTTTCAATCAATCCGTCAAAATCCTGAAGTTCGTTATCATTATAAGCGATGTTGAATCCAAAATTCCAGAAGAAATCTGCATTATCAAAAATATCATAGTCGATCGAGAATTCAATACCCTTGTTGATCACACTTCCATCAATATTTCTAAACGATTGTGGAGATGGACTCGGTTGAGCATTTTGAGCAAGAAGCAGTAAATCCTGAGTATCTTTGTGATACACATCGATACTACCCGACAGTCTGTCTGCAAAGAAACCAAAGTCAACACCGATGTTAGCCTGTGCAGTTTCCTCCCATTTAAGATTTGGGTTAGCAAAACCTGCAGTACCTAGACCACCACCATTAATATTTCCTCCGTTATCGATACCATATCCGTTTATGATCCTTCTAATCGTGAAGTTACCATATCCTAAACCTTCCTGGTTACCGGTTATACCATACCCTAAACGAAGTTTAAGAGTAGAAAAAGTTTCTTTATTGATGAAGTCCTCCTGGTCGATCTTCCATGCAAATGCTCCGGATGGGAACCAACCGTATCTATTTTCAGGACCGAATCTTGAAGATCCATCTGCTCTCAATGTAAATGTAAACAAGTATTTATCCATCAACGAATAGTTCAACCTGGTAAAGAAAGATTGCAACTCATCGTAGTTATCAAAAGTTCCATTAGTAATCGACTGTAAAGACAGGTTAGATGGAGCTGTAAATTCTGCCCCCTGATAGATCTCAGGGAATAATCCGTCTGCAAAGAATCCTGCGCTACTGTAGTAGAATTGATTGTAAGGTCTATCTATTACACCTGCCAGTGCATTAAGGTCATTTCTATAAGAGGTCGCCATCTGGTCAAGGTTCGTAGTATTGAATCCCCAACCTGAGGAATTACGTCCTTCTCTTTCGAACTTTTGATAAGAATAACCCAGAAGGGCACTGAAATTTGAGTTTTCAAAGTCTTTATTATAATCCAGTACGAAATCAAAAAGAGTGTTGGTTGATTCCAGATCATTGATAAATCCGCGTCCATTCCCTGGAGTACCATTTGTTACACCAGTGATATCACCAGATACTACCGCAGTTTTATTAGATTCAGCAGCATCATAACCTAAGGTTACTTTAGCGTTAAGGTCTGGAAGAATATCATAGTCTGCAGAGAAATTGATTAGAGCCCTGTCAGTCTCTGTTTCATCCTGGCTATATTCAAGCAACTGTAGTGGGTTTAGGTTACCTCCTCCAGGAGAGAAATCTAAAGTTGCTGGCCAGGTTGGATTCGCGTAATAAGCAGAACCTAGCAAGTCACCGGAAGATCCAGCCGTGTTAGTTACAGGTGCAGCCTGGTCGTTTACACGAGAGATCGTTGCCTGTAAACTTAAGTTAAGTTTATCATCGAAAAATCTTTGATTCGCATTCACACGACCGGTGATACGTTCTAGTTGTGAGTTCTCCACGACACCTTCTATATCACTATAGTTAAAGGAAGCTCTTACATTTCCAGAATTATGATTGTACATATAGGAAAGGGCGTGATTTTGAGAAAATGCGGTTCTAGTAACTACATCCTGCCAATCGGTATCGGCTCCAAAATCCTGAGCATCACGATCCCCACCATAATCTTCGATCGCATCCAGGAATTGTTCTCTTCCTAAAAGATCAAATTCATTTGCCGGACTCGCAACACTTACAGATGCGTCATAAGTAAATGCACCTCCCTGTACTCCTCTACCAGATTTGGTTTGAACGATTACAACACCGTTCGCACCCCTGGAACCGTAAATAGCGGTTGCAGAGGCATCCTTAAGGATACTGATGCTTTCTATATCACTCGGGCTAAGGAAGTTCAATGGGTTTCTAGCCGAACTGTTACCAAAACCTAGATCTCCTGTTCCTGCAGCAGTATCGTCACCAGCAAGTGGCACACCATCAACTACAAATAAAGGGTTATTATTAGATCTCACGGAAGTAGTACCTCGAATACGTAATGCTACTCCTGCTCCAGGCTCACCACTAGCCTGAGTGATCTGAACCCCGGCAGTTTTACCCTGGATAAGTTCTTCTGGAGAACCAATGTTACCAGTATTAAATTCTTCTGATGTTACAGAAGCCACGGCTCCAGTCGCATCCCTAACTGTTGTTTGACCATAACCGATCAATACGACTTCTTCTAACTCTGAAGCATCGACCGCAAGATTAATATTGACCGTCGACCGACCGTTCACATTGACCTCTTGAGTCTCATAACCTATAAAACTGAAAACAAGCACCGCATCAGAGGGCACATTGTTCAGTGTATAGTTTCCATCAAAATC
>CAYWAB010000067.1:0-14302 GCA_964456105.1 uncultured Christiangramia sp.
CCCGTTTTTACAGCCTGCAAGCCGACTTCTAAGACCTTATTCGGGAAATGATTTACTTGATTTCTTAAAAATTAAAAGAATAAAAAATGAAATGCTCCATGCCGCCAGTAGAGATGAAATATATCATTTATGGTGGCATCCTCATAATTTTGGAAATAATCCTGAAGAATGCTTAAATGAACTTAAGCATATTCTTGATTGCTTTGAAAAATGTAGAAAGAACTATGGTATGAAGTCCTTAAATATGTATGAACTTAGTCAGGAACTTATTAATTAGTTTTACTTAATGCCTGAAACAGTTTGAAAATTTTGTTTTTGAATAAGGGAAAAGTCTTAACCTTATAAAAAAATAGTAGCTTTAATTTACCGAAACCGGCAGTATGATCCTTAAACATAAAATCAAGAAGAACTTTTTTTACCTTAATTTTTTCTTCGATTATCTGGGATTAAGGATATTTCTGGACATCATGCTCAGTATTAGCCTTGGTTTATTGGATGGTTTAGGATTAGCAATGTTTATACCTCTTGTTCAGCTATCCCTTGGAGTTAAAAGCGGAATTGAGCTCAATAACTATTTAGAACAGTTGCTGAATTTTCTTTCGATTGAACTATCACTGATCAATGTTTTTTGGTTAATTCTTTTGATCTTTTCTATTAAGGGGATTTTTCGATACTTCGAGATCAATTACCGAGTGTATCTTCAGCAGCTTTTTATGCGTAAACTAAGAATTGATCATTTGAAACTTTTTAATAATTATGAGTATCAAAAATTTTCTTTAACCAATACAGGGAGAATTCAAAATAGTTTCACCAGTGAAATAAACAGAATAAGTTCTGCATATAAACAATATTTCAAATCGCTCCATTACCTGAGCCTGGTCCTTGTATACGTTCTCCTGGCTATACAAATTACATGGCTTTTTTCAACCTTAGTACTTTTAGGAGGTATTTTGATAAATCTTTTATTTAGCCTTATTTATAAAAGAACCAAGTATTTCTCAAAAAGGTTTACTCAGGAAGGACATCGGTTTCAGGGGCTATTGATGCAGGCTATCAACCATTTTCAATATTTGAAGGCCACCGGACTAAATAATACTTTTATTAGGGGAATCAAACTTCGGATAAAAAATCTGGAGAATATCCAAAAGAATTTGGGAAGATCTGAAGCTATTTTAAGCGCATTAAAAGAACCTCTTGTTATCCTGAACGTTTTTGCAGCTATTTTTATTTTCATTCAATTCTCTGAAAAACCGGTGGCCTCTATTATTTTCAGCTTAATCTTATTATACAGGGGGATGACCTATTTTATGGCAATGCAGGAGCAATGGAATCTCTTTTTAGGAAATTCAGGAAGTATAGCTAATATAATTTCCTTTGGCAATGAGCTTAGACTGAATCAGGAAACTATGACCGGTCAAAGATTCAAAAGATTCGAAGGATGTCTTGAATTAAGATCTGTTAATTTTTCTTATAACAAAAGAAATCCGGTTCTTGAAAATATAGATCTCAAAATTAATAAAAATGAGGTGATTGCCATTGTTGGAGAGACAGGATCCGGGAAAACCACATTAATGAATATCCTAGCTGGTATTTTACCTCCTAATCAGGGAAAATACTTCATAGATAGTACAGCGATCAGTGAGTTAGAGATAAATTCTTTCCGATCGAAATTGGGCTATATAGTTCAGGATCCTGTAATATTTAATGATACTGTTTATAATAATATCAGTTTCTGGGAAAAGAAAACTGAAAAAAATATAGAAAAATTCTGGGAAGTCGCTGAAAAGTCATCTGTTGCGGAATATGTTAGAAGTTTACCTGAAAAAGAAGATACTATTTTAGGGTATAACGGAATTAATATTAGTGGCGGTCAAAAGCAACGTTTTTCCATAGCGCGCGAATTATATAAGAACCTGGATATTCTTATGATGGATGAAGCAACCTCAGCCCTTGATAGTGAAACCGAAAATGAAATCCAGAATAATCTTAAAAGACTTAAGGGAAAATACACTATGATCATTATCGCTCATAGAATTTCTACGGTTAAAATTGCGGACAAGATAATAGTTTTGAAAAAAGGTAAAATTGAAGAACAGGGAAGCTTTCGGGAATTGATGGATAGAAGTCAGGAATTTCAAAAAATGGTTGAACATCAAAGCCTATAATTCATTATTGAATGATTAATAAAGGAAAGGATAAAGCCTTCGCTGCATTTGTAATTACCTATAATAGGCCCCAATTACTTGAGACTACCCTTTCCAGGATTATAGGACAAACTCATCCTCCAGAATATATTCTTATTATAGATAACAGTAATAATACTCTTACTAAGGAACTCATTCTTTCCTTTAAAAATCCAAAAATACTTTACCATAAAGTCGGATATAACTCTGGTCCTGCCGGCGCTTCCAGATTGGGAATTGAAAAGTTAGAAGAAATGGGGTACAAGTGGATTTATTGGGGTGATGATAATAATCCTCCCAGGGATGAAAACGTTTTTAAAAGAATGTGGGAATGCATAAGAACGCTCGAGGAAAAGGGAGAACCTGTAGGGCTTTTAGCCGGCAAGGGAGGATCTTTTAATTCCTGGACTGGTCGTGTGCGGTCACTTTCTAATTTGCAGCTTAAAAGGTCTGAAATACTTGAAGTAGATGTTGTTCCCGGAGGGCAAACTCTATTTGTAAATTCAGAAATAATTAAGGAAGGATTACTTCCTGATAAAAAATTATTTTTTGGATTTGAGGATCTTGACATGAGTCTCAAATTAAAGAAATCACGTTTCTCGGCATATGTTGACGCCAAAACATGGTTGTCAGTTAGGAGGAGTTACGGAAATAGCGGCGATGATTATCGGCCAACCCTCCCTTCCAAAAATATTAACTGGAACAGAAAACTATATTCGACAAGAAATCTTCTTCATATTTTTTACAGACAAGGGTTTTATAAAGCCCTTATTTATACTTTTTTAAAATCCATCCTAAAAATTCCGGTTGGTTATTTTTACGGTTATAAGTACGGAACTAAGAACTCCATAGTTCAGTTTAGTGCGATAAAACAATTTTTAACAGGAAAGTATCAAAATAATCTTAAGGTTGATTAAAATTGTATAAAACCTATTAAATTGCTCTCAATTAAGATTTTTCATGACGTCAAATTCTGATAGACCCCTAGTTCTGGATTGTACACTACGCGATGGTGGTTATTATACCAACTGGGATTTTCCGGAAGAACTTGTTAATTATTATTTTGAAGCTATAAATCAGCTTCCTGTAGATTACGTTGAAATTGGATATATATCCAAACCTCAGGTTGTTTACAGAGGTGCATTTTACTATCTGCCTTTTTCTGTGCTTAGTGATTGCAGGAAAAAATGCGATCACCGCCTTGCCATTATGCTCAACCAGAAAGAAATCTCTTTAGGGGAATATTCAGACCTATTGAAGCATGCCAGGGGAATGGTAGATTTAATTCGTCTTGCGGTTAAGCCTGAAAATATCGACAATGCGATCCTGGCAGGCAGGGAAATCAAAGATTTGGGTTTTGAAGTTGGATTGAATTTAATGTATGCCAGCGAATGGGGAAATAACTTCCCTTCGCAGCTCCAGTTAAATAAAATTAAAGAGATATTCAGGTATTTTTACATCGTGGACTCTTTTGGAGGACTATTCCCGGAAGACGTAAAATCCTATATTGAGAGAATTAAATCAGATTCTAAATTAACTATAGGGTTTCATGGGCATAATAATCTTGAGTTGGCAATGGCCAACGCTCTTTCTGCCATTGATGCCGGCATAAAAATAATCGACTCGACTATTTTAGGAATGGGCAGAGGCGCAGGTAATCTCAAAACCGAACTTTTACTTAGTATATTATATAAAATTAAGGGTGTAAATTTTGATTTTGATATACTGAATTCTTTAACTGGAAAATTCGATCAATTGAGAATTGATTACAAATGGGGAACTAATCTTCCTTTCATGGTTTCAGGTATACGATCATTGCCTCAGGATTCTGTAATGTCCAAAGTAAAAAAAAGATATTTTTCACTCAATGGATTTACGCAACAATCAAATTTTAAAATATCAAAAACCCAATCATTAAAATTAAAAGTTCAGAGTGATAAAGCCGTTATTGTTGGGGGAGGAGATACCGTTAAGGTGCATTCCTCGGCTTTAATTGAATTTCTTAGGGATAATCCTGAAATTCCGGTTCTTTTTGCAAGTTCAAAGAATGTATCAGCCTTATCCGGCTTGCCGAATCAGCAATGGCATTTATTAGCCGGTAATGAGGGCAAGAGATTGGAAAAAGAGCTTGAGGATAATGAATTTGAAAATAGAGTGGGTATAGCCGTCCCAGAGTTTTTTAACACTCTAAATTATATACCCCAGAAAATCAGACATAATACCGTAACTCTTGAGGATAAAAATTATTTGGAAAAGTTTAAACGCTCTGTTACTGCTGTTATTCTTCAACTATGTAAACAAAAAAATATAAAAGAAATCCTTCTATGTGGATATGATGGCTATGGACCTACCATGAATAAGGCAGAACTTGAACTCTTCGAGGAAAACGAAAGGATTTTTAAAGAGTTCGGTGAAGAACTTAGGCTTATCAGTCTTACTCCAACAGAATATGGAGTCAATTCTCAATCTGTTTATACCCTCATATAATGGCTATTTCTTTATTGTTACCGGTAAGAAAAGGAAGTGAAAGAATTGAATATAAAAACACAAGGAAATTTTCAGATTTTGAAAATGGCTTACTTGAATATAAACTTGAACAATTACGAAATATTAAAAATATTGATGAAGTTATAGTTTCAAGTAACGATGAAAAATGCATAGATATCGCTGGAAATTTTAAGAATTCTATTAACAATTTAAAAATAATAAAACGTCCGGAAAGACTTGGGAATTCCAAGACTAACCTAACTGATTTGATTAAATATTTTGCTGAAATCTCAGATTGCAGTGATTTTCTTTGGACGCATGTAACTTCTCCATTCTGTCAGGCTCCTGAATATGATAATGCAATCGAGAAATATAGGAGTTCTGAGGTATCTGATTCTTTAATGAGCGGATATGAATTCAAGGAGTTTTTATACGATCAATCAAATGCGAGTATTATTAATAATCTTTCTCAAAATCGATGGCCCAGAACTCAGGATTTGGAAAATTATTTTTTGATAAATAATGCAATCTTTATAACCTCTAGGGAAAATTATAAAAAGGGTGATCGTATAGGCCAAACTCCATATTTATATACTATGGATAAAATTTCTTCCTTGGATATAGATGTTATGTTAGATTTTGAAATTGCGGAAGCTGTTTATGAAAAGTATTATAAATAAGGAGGTTATATTCTGGGATTTTGATGGAGTTATAGTGGATTCAGAAGAGATCAGGATTTTTGGGTTTAAAAAAGTTCTAAGTAATTTTCCAGAGTCTCAAGTAAAAAAATTGATTGATTTTCATAGGGCTAATGGTGGATTATCCAGGTATGTGAAGTTTAGGTATTTTTTCAATGAAATTCGCAATGAAGAAGTGACGGAAAATTTAATTGATTCTCTTTCCGATGAATTTTCTGCGATAATGAAGAAAAAACTTACATCAAGAAAGTGGTTGATAAAGGAAACCTTGGAATTCATTTCTAAAAATTATAGAGATTTTAAAATGTTTATAGTTTCCGGCTCTGATGAAAAAGAATTAAAATATTTATGTGAAAAGCTCAGAATTGATAAATTTTTCATTAAAATCAAAGGATCCCCAACGCCCAAAATTGATTTGGTGAAAAATCTTATTGAGGAAAATGATTTCAATACTGAATCTTGCGTGTTAATTGGGGATTCCATCAATGATTATGAGGCGGCCCGAAAAAACAATATTGATTTTTTTGGCTTTAATAATCCAGATCTAAAAAAAGTAAGCACTAAATATATAAGCTCATTTGAATAAAATAGCCCGACATATTTATGGATATTACCTTTTAAAAAGCTGCACTAAAACTTTTAATCCAATAGATTTTTTAAGAGATAAGAATGTTGCTGTAATAGGAGCAGCCGATACGATATATGGCCAGGAATGGGGTGACCTAATTGATGATTTGGACATTGTTATTCGAATTAACAAAGCCCCTTATGTTTTGAGTCCGGAAACTCGAAAATTTATTGGGAGTAAAACAAATATCCTTTACCATAGTTTCTTTGAAAATCCTGAAAGCGGAGGAGGCATAGTTGATCCGGATCTGTTTTCCAGATTAGGAATAGAGAAATTAATTAATCCCAATAATAACAAGCCGGGAATAAAAGCACATCTTAATTTTTATAAAAGGAAGCAACAACCTATTTCAACATATCTTTTACAAAAAGATGTTGCTAATATCATTGCTTCACAATTTGAAGAATCTTTACCAACAATTGGATTTTATGGTCTGGCGAGTACTTTGTTATCAGAAACAAATAGTTTGTACATAACTGGCTTCTCCTTTTTTAAGACACCTTATTTAAAAGGATATAGGGATAATTTAAATAGTGAACAAAAAAATAAGGATCATTTGATCCAACAGGGATTACATGACCCGGGAAAAGAATTTCAGGTTTTTAAGGATTTTATAGAGAAATCTCCTTCTAAAAAAATTATCTTGGACGCCTATATTACAAAATTACTGGCTGGAGAAAAATAACTATGAGAATCCTTTATTATTCTACTTCTTTTTATGCTAATCATGGTGGGAGTGTACAGTCTATAGAGTTTTTCAATAATTTAAAAGAAAAGAAGCATTTAGATGCATTTATATTTCCGGATCCTTCTCATAATGATCAGATAATTAAAGGAAAGCCGGAAAGTAGATTTAAAAGGTTCCTTAAAGGTAGTTCTATTTTTCAGGTTTTATCCTTTTACAGACGCAATAGTTTTTACTTTGAAAAGCTTTTAGAAAGGCTGAAAGAGTTAGAACCAGACATCCTTATAATTCAAATGGACTCCAATTTTCTTCAGATCCCAAAGATTAAAAATGAGTTTCCTGATCTTATGATCTGCACACAGATCAATGGTTCACCATTTGATGAATTTTTCAATAATATTGGCTTAAAAAAATATTTTGTTGATCTTCAGAAAAAGACTTATTCTAAAACAGATCTCAATTTTTTTATTTCGGAATTTTCCCGAAGAAGAGTGATGGGGAACTTTATGAATCCCGAGAGAGATAAAATAGTTTATAACGGGACCGATATCAATAAATTTTTTCCTCTCCCAGATAAATCAAAAATTAGGGAAAAGTTATCCTATCACAAGGACAAATTTATTATTGGATATATAGGAACTCTCGATTTTCATAAAAAAATGATCAGATTAGCTGAGGCTTTCAAGGAAGTATCCCGAAGTTTTTCTTCAGCAGAACTTGTGATAATAGGGGACGGACCTGCTTATGGTAAATTAAAATCTTATATTGACAATAATGGGTTGTCTGATAGGGTATTCCTGAAAGGTTGGATTAGTCATTATGAAGTTAATGAGCACCTTAACTGTTTTGATCTGGCAATTCATCATTATGCCAATCATTACATGAATCCTTTAAAAATTTTTGAATACTTAGCGGTTGGTCTACCGGTAATAGCTCCTGATATAGAGTCTGTTAGATCATTATTTAAAGATGGAGAAGATCTATTGATTTCTAAACATGACAATAAAAATCTTGCCGACGAAATTTCCCTTATCATTGAAAATGATGAATTAAGAAATAAGTTAAAAGAGAATTCAGGAGCAATTAATAAAATTGCAGGTAACTATACCTGGGAAAATTATACTTTAAACATCCTGAATAATATTAAATCCAAATTGGGACCATTGGCTAATGGAGAAACTAGTTAGAATAACTACAATTCCTTTATCCCTGGAAAAACTACTTGAAGGGCAATTAAGCTTCATGAATAATCATTATGAGGTTATAGCGGTTTCTGCCGAAAAAGATCGACTTGATAAATATGGAATTGATAATGGAGTCCGGACATTCCATGTAGAGATGACCAGAGCCATAACGCCAGTTCAGGATTTAAAGGCTTTGTTGAAGCTGTTTAAATTTTTAAAAAAAGAAAAACCTCTTATAGTTCATACTCATACTCCAAAGGCTGGAATAATTGGAATGTTGGCTGCAAAATTTGCAGGAGTCCCAATCAGGCTTCATACCGTTGCTGGGTTGCCCTTGCTGGAAGTAAAAGGGGTAAAAAGGAAAATCCTCGATTTCGTAGAACAGTTAACCTATTCCAATGCCACAAAGGTTTATCCAAATTCAAAAAAGCTAAAGGAGATAATTGTCAATTTAGGCTATTCTAATGAAGATAAGTTGAAGGTTTTAGGAAAGGGTAGTTCCAATGGGATTGACACTGATTATTTTGATCCTTCTTTTTACAGTAAAGAGGATAGGATGGATATCCGGAAGGAAATTGGGATTCCCGTTGATGATTTTGTCTTTGTTTTTGTAGGTCGGCTGGTAAAAGAGAAAGGTATAAATGAACTGGTAAATGCTTTTATCGATCTTAATAAGGATAAAAAAGACATATCTTTATTATTGGTAGGCCCTTTTGAACAGGAGTTGGATCCTGTCGATAAATCGGTATTTGAAAATATTGAATCCCATTCGAAGATATTCACTACAGGTTATCAAATTGACGTAAGACCTTATTTAGCAGTTTCAGATGTGCTTACGTTCCCCAGTTATAGAGAAGGATTTCCTAATGTAGTCTTACAGGCAAATGCAATGAATCTACCGGCGATAGTTACCGATATTAATGGTTGTAACGAAATCATAGAATCAGAGGTAAACGGACTAATAATACCTGTGAAAAGCAAGGAAGCTCTGGAAAATGCTATGCTGCGCCTTATTGAGGTGGAAACACTAACCTTAAATTTGGCTAAAAACGCTCGTAAACATATCAAAGAGAATTATGAAAGGAAAGCTTTCTGGAATATTTTGTTAAAAGAATACAAAGAATTAGAGGCCTTAAATGAACATGCTTAAATTCGCCGCCTCCTTAATTTTCCAATTTTGATGTACAGAAATATAATAAAACCGATTGCAGATTTTGTTATAGCTTTTCTAGGCTTGCTAATCTTAAGTCCGGTTTTATTTATAATAACTATCCTTTTAACCATTGCTAATAATGGAAAACCATTTTTCATTCAGAAGCGACCCGGAAAGAATGAGGAGATTTTTAAAATTGTTAAATTTAGAACGATGAATGATACAAGGGATGCTGAAGGAAAATTATTGCCTGATTCTGAAAGATTGACATTTATTGGAAGGATAGTTAGGAAAACCTCTATTGATGAAATACCACAGTTATGGAATGTGGTAAAAGGAGAGATGAGTTTGATAGGACCGAGACCTCTGTTGCCGGAGTATTTGAGTTTATATTCTGCATTCCAAAATAAAAGACACGAGGTTAAGCCGGGAATTACAGGCTGGGCTCAGGTAAATGGCAGAAATGCAATTAGCTGGACAAAAAAGTTTGAATATGACGTTTGGTATGTTGAGCATCTTTCCTTTATGCTGGATTTTAAGATCCTGGTTAAAACCATTAAAAAAGTTTTAATTTCAGAAGGGATAAACACAAAGGATATGGCCACTACTGAACCTTTTAATGGGAAAAATTAATGATCATATACGGAGCGAGCGGACATGCTAAAGTAATAATTGATCTAATAGAGTCTTTAGGTAAGGATTCCATAGATTTCATTATAGACGATAATCACCAAATAAAACAGATTCTTGGTCATAAAGTCATCCATGATATCGACGAAAAAATGGATGATTGTTCTGCCGTCGTCGCCATAGGGAATAATAGAACCAGGCAACGAATCGTAAAGGAAAAAAAATTAAAATTTTCTCCTGCGATTATTCATAGATCAGCTATCCTTTCTCCTAGGTCTTTTGCTGATGAAGGCAGCGTGGTTTTAGCACAGGCTGTTATAAATGCTGGTGCTAAAATAGGTAAGCATTGTATCATCAATACAGCAGCAGTAATAGAGCATGATGTATCTATTGAAGATTATGTTCATGTATCCCCATCTGCTACAATTACAGGTAATGTTGAAATAGGGGAGGGAACTCAAATTGGTGCGGGCGCTACAGTAATTCCGGGAATAAAGATTGGAAAATGGGTTACCATTGGAGCGGGGGCGGTTGTAATAAGTGATATACCGGATTATTCCGTTGTCGTTGGCAACCCGGCCAAAATAATTAAATATAGTTCTATTGATGAATAAGGAAAAAATATGGCTTTCTTCCCCGCATATGGGAGGGACTGAACTTGATTATATTCATTCAGCTTTTGACAATAACTGGATAGCTCCCCTGGGACCAAATGTTACTGGGTTTGAAAATGATCTTAAAAATTATCTAGATTCTGATGGAAAATACAATTTAGAAGTAGCAGCGCTAAGTTCAGGAACGGCTGCCTTGCATTTAGCGCTTATTCAATTAGGCGTAAATAGAGGAGATGAAGTTCTTTGTCAAAGTATGACTTTCGCGGCTTCAGCAAATCCTATTATTTATCAGGGAGCTACCCCTGTATTTATTGACAGTGAAGAACAAACTTTGAATATTTGCCCTGAACAGTTGGAGATCGCAATAAAGGATAGGTTAAAAAAAGGGAAAAAACCTAAAGCTATCATTTCTGTACATCTTTATGGTATGCCCTATAAAATTGAAGAAATCCAACAAATTGGCGATAAATATAAGATTCCAGTCATAGAAGATAGCGCCGAAGCTTTAGGTAGCTCCTATAAAGGTAGACCTTGCGGGACTTTTGGAGATTTCTCTGTATTGTCCTTTAACGGAAATAAGATCATCACTACTTCGGGAGGAGGAGCATTAGTCGTTAAATCTGAAGAAATAAAAAGAAGGACTATTTTCCTTGCGACTCAGGCTCGAGACGAGGCACCTCATTACCAGCATAGTGAAATCGGATATAATTATAGACTGAGTAATGTTAGTGCTGGGATTGGTCGCGGACAAATGGAGGTCCTGGATAAAAGGGTAGAGGCGAGACGCGATATGTTTCAATTTTATGTAAATTTATTCAGTGGTTATGAGGGAATAAAAGTATATGCAGAACCTGATGAGAATTTTTATAGCAATCATTGGCTGACGGTAATCACGATAGATCCTGAGTTGACCTATGGAATTGATAGGGAACGTTTGAGAAAATCTCTGGAAGGTGAAAATATTGAAAGCAGACCTTTATGGAAACCTATGCATCTGCAGCCTGTATTTAGAGATCAACCTTATTATGGTAGAGGAGTTTCGGATAAATTATTTAAAAATGGCTTATGTTTGCCGAGCGGTTCCAATCTTTCTGATAATGATAGAAAAAGAATTAAAAGTACAATTTTGAATTGTCTTAAAAAATAATAATAAAGGATGGGTAAAATAAATAAAGCCCTTAAAAATATACTTACCGGTCCGGATAATGCTCTAGATATAAGGAATATTAAATATCTTCCGAGATGGGTTGTGCTTTTAATTGACGTTGGATTAGTAGCAGTTTCAACTATTCTTACTATACTTATCGTACTGGATCTTTCTCCTTTACAGTACTTATTTTTGAGTTTTCCTCAGAAAACTATTTTGATAGTTAGTATCAATATTGTATTCTTTTTTGTTTTCAAGACTTATGCTGGAATAATAAGATATTCCTCTAATATTGATGCTCTTAAATTACTTTTAGCCACTGTCAGTTCTTTTGTTAGTTTATTGGTCATTAATTATACCGTATATTTTCTTGTTGGAGAGAAGGTTTTTCTTATAGGAGGATTATTGATCAATCTATGGATCTCATTTTCTTTATTGTTTTTATTCCGGCTTGGGGTCAAACAGATTTATGAGTATTTCAAGGTGGTCCAGAAAAGTCAAGCCCTCATTAAAGCAGTTATTCTTGGGGTGGATGAGAATGCAATTTCCATAGCAGGAGCTTTAGATACTGAACATCCAAAAAGATTCAAAATCGTAGGCTTTCTTACACAAGGATCCCATAAAAGATTAAGAATTCTTGATAAACCTGTTCTCCAACACCATAGAAATATACATAAAGAAGTAGCTTCTTTAGGGGCTGATGCCGTTATATTTTCTGAAAATACATTTTCTCCTGAGGAAAAATTCAATTTGGTTGAAGATTGTCTGGAACATAATATAGCGGTTTATAATGCGCCTCTAGTGTCAAGTTGGAAAGAAAATCAACCTATCGGAAAGAATATCAGGACCCTTCAGATTGAGGATCTACTGGAGCGGGAACCTATTCAATTAGAAGTTGAAAATAAAATAGAGCAACTTACAAATAAAACTATTCTGGTAACCGGGGCGGCCGGTTCTATAGGAAGCGAAATTGTTCGGCAGGTAGCAGCGTATAATCCAAAGAGAATCATTATTCTTGATCAGGCAGAAACCCCTCTTCATAATCTTCAGTTAGAATTAGAGTCCAAATTCCCTGATCTTGACTTTAAAGTCATTATTTGTGATGTTGGAAATAAGAAAAGGCTTAGCCTGATGTTCCAGAATCAGAATATCGATGTGGTTTACCATGCTGCAGCATATAAGCATGTGCCCTTGATGGAAAGCAACCCACATGAGGCGATATTCGTGAATATTCAGGGTACAAAAAATTTGGCAGATCTGGCTGTTAAGAATAAAGTCGGCCATTTTGTAATGGTATCTACAGATAAGGCAGTAAATCCTAGCAACGTTATGGGAGCTTCTAAACGTGCTGCAGAAATGTATGTTCAGTCCCTATATCATGAACAGGTAAAACTAGGCGTTAAAAGCACTAAATTCATTACCACCCGATTTGGGAATGTTCTCGGTTCCAATGGTTCAGTCGTCCCGTTATTTAAAAAACAGATCGAGAAAGGTGGCCCGGTCACTATTACACACCCCGACATCATAAGATACTTTATGACCATACCAGAGGCATGCCAGCTTGTTCTTGAGGCTGGAGCGATGGGGAAAGGAGGAGAAATTTTTGTTTTCGATATGGGAGAACCTGTGAAGATCATGGATCTGGCCATAAAAATGATTAAACTTGCAGGTTATCAGCCTAACAAACATATAAAGGTCAGGATAACTGGTTTAAGACCTGGAGAAAAATTATACGAAGAATTGCTTAATGACGAATGTAAAACGCTTCCTACTCATCATAAGAAAATTATGATAGGCCAGGAAGTTGTCAGGGATTATGAAATGATAAATGATAAAATCAATAAAATTATCAAATCGGCCAGTAAGCTGAAAAATGACAAGGTCGTTGCTAAACTCAAGGATCTAATTCCCGAATTTAAAAGTAATAATTCTTTGTATGAGCGTTTGGATAAAATCCCTGAATTGAATAAAGATTAAAGTTTATGAATAAAATTCTTAGTCTGCTTTTAATAATATTTCTATTTACAAACTGTGCCACTCGAGATGAGGTAGTCTATTTTCAGAAGGCTGAGGATATCCAGGGCATGAAAAATATTATGGATTACGAACCTGTAATCGAGAGAAATGATGTTTTAAGGATCAACGTGTCTTCCAGGAATGAAGAAGTGGTAAAACCTTTCCAAATGAACCTGGGAAATCAGCAGTCAGGCGGAGGTGGAGGTATGCAAAACCAATCTTTAATGGGATATCTTGTCGATCCTAAAGGTAATATTCAATTCCCTGTATTGGGTCAGGTTTCTGTTGCGGGAAAGACCAGGACAGAATTAGAGCAGGAACTACAGAGTAGAATAAGGGAAATGGTAACTGATGCGGTTGTGAGTGTCAGAATTATAAATTTTAGAATTACTGTCCTAGGAGAAGTCGGGAGTCCTGGAAGGGTTTCGGTAGAGGATGGTCGAATTACCTTACCGGAGTTAATTGCGCAGGTTGGGGATATTACTTACCAAGGACAAAGGGAAAACATTTTAGTAATAAGGGAAATTGGTGGTGTGAAATCTACAGGTAGGGTGGATATAACAAGTTCAGAAGTTTTCAATAATCCGTTTTATTATTTGAAGCAAAACGATATTGTATATGTAGAACCAACTTATAAACAGATGAAGTCTGCTGGATTTATTAGTAGCTATGCCGGAATATTTTCTTTAATAGGATCGATCACCGGTTTAATATTTTTATTTAGTAGATAAAGGAAAGTCTTAATGGAGGAAATTTTCGATTACAAAGAAAACCAGGAAGAATCAAGTTTCGATTTAAAAGCTGAACTTTATAAATACCTTTCGCACTGGAAATGGCTGTTATTAGGTTTTCTTCTAGGCGGTTTAATAGCATATGC
>CAYWAB010000068.1:0-14128 GCA_964456105.1 uncultured Christiangramia sp.
GTAAGATGTTGCCAGAATTTCTCATCGGTAAAATCAAATTTCTCTGACTGATACGGAGTTGAGAACATGGTGAACATCTCGTGAAACATTTCTGAAAAGAACTTCCTTTCCTTTTCTGAATCTTTTTCATCCAGTATTTCAAGTTCCAGTAAACGTTTATGAAAGAATTCTTCATTGTTCAGGTTTTCTCTGTTTGTAAGAGAGAAATATGGTTTAAAAAAATCTTCAGGGATCTGCTTGATGCATCCAAAGTCTATCGCGATCAGTTTATCATCTTCACTCACCATAAAATTTCCCGGGTGAGGATCGGCATGCACCTGTTTTAATCCATGTATCTGGAACATATAGAAGTCCCATAAAGCCTGGCCGATCTTATCTGCCAGTTCCTGGTCCTGGTTCTGCTTCGCAAAATCGCTAAGGTGAATCCCATCCATCCAGTCCATCGTAATGATGCGCTCGCTGGAAAGCTCTTCATAATATTTAGGGAATGTAATATTCGGGATATGGGAACAGGCCTCTGAAATTTCTCGGCTCTGCTTCACCTCCAGCACATAATCTGTCTCTTCCAGCAATTTACCTTCAACCTCCTTAAAATATTTTTCAGAATCTTTGGCCTGCAGGTTGAACATCTTAAGAGCAATGGGTTTTACCATCGCAAGGTCGGAACTGATACTATCTGCAACCCCCGGATATTGGATTTTCACAGCAAGTTTTTTCCCATCTTTTGAAGCCTTGTGCACCTGACCGATGCTGGCAGCGTTCACGGATTGGGTTGCAAACGTATCATACAGATCTTCCGGATATCCTCCGTGATATTTTTTAAATGTTTTTCTTACCAGTGGGGCAGAAAGTGGCGGAACGCTAAACTGAGCCAAACTGAATTTTTCCACATAGGCTCCGGGAAGCAAATTCTTTTCCATGGAAAGCATTTGAGCCACTTTTAAGGCACTTCCCTTTAAACTTTTTAATCCATCATAGATGTCTGAAGCATTGTCTTCATCCAGCTCATCCCTAGAGAGATCTTTATTAAAAGCTTTCTTACCATAATATTTAAGGTAATTGCCGCCTATCTTAACCCCTGTCTGAACCAGCTTACTGGTTCTACCAATTTTTCCCGTAGGTATTTTATCTATCGTCTTCATGAATCAAACTTGGCCTAAGCCATTTTTTCCTTCCACAGGAATTTTCCGAAATCCACCAGTCTTTCAAGTGGAGTATTGTCAAACACGTCAAATACGGTGTTCACTGATTTTTCTATGGCGACATCTGTACTTTCAAAGCCGGCGGAGTTATCGTCTTTCCAGAATTTCAGAAGGAAAAGGAATTGTACCCATACACCTTCAGAAAATATCATTTCACTTTGCTGAAATACTTTTAAGGATTTATCTCTATTGCCGTCCTGAATAAGTTCTTTTGCAAAATGCTTTAACCTCCTTCTGAAAGATTTAAGTTGTTCTAGATTTTTCATAGAATCATTCCTTTCATTCAAAGTATAAAGGACATAACTTCTATTAGCCGTTAGCACTTCAAACAAGGTATAAAAGAAGGTCAGTAATTTTTCACGGTTGGAAAATGACTGATATTCTTTAGACTTCTCCATTACCTGTAAGCTATTGTCAAAAAATTTTTCCCAGATGGATTTTCTTAAACCATCAAAGCTCCCAAATGCAGCGTAAAAATCCTGCTCTGTGAAGCCATTATCCTTGGCGAATTTGTAAACACTTTTAGGAGTATGTTCATTTTCAAGAACACTGTCCATATATATTTCAATTATCTTATCTGCATCAGGCTTTTTCTTCACCTTACTATTTCCCTTAACCTTTGCCATAATTACTTTTGTTTTTCAAAAATAACACTTTGTTTAAGTTTTACATCAATTTATTAAACAAAATATTTGTTAAATATTGCCTTTAGTTTTATGATATCCTTTTAGACGTCATAAAACCTTATTAATTACAGGCCGTGCCAGTTTGTCAGCGAATCAGGAATGGTATTTTTTTTGAAACTAGGTTGTCGAAACAAAATTTAAAACAATAAATATGGCAACCGGAAAAATAAATGTATCTGTAGAAAACATTTTTCCGCTCATCAAGAAGTTTCTTTACAGTGATCACGAGATCTTTTTGAGAGAGCTAATATCCAACGCAACAGATGCTACGCTAAAACTAAAGCATTTAAGCAGGCTTGGGGAATCCAATGTTGAATATGGTAATCCTATTATCGAGGTTAAAATCAATGAGAAGGATAAAACCCTTCATATTATAGACCAGGGTATAGGAATGACAAAAGAAGAAGTAGAAAAGTATATTAATGAAGTTGCGTTCTCTGGAGCTGAGGAATTCCTGGAAAAATATAAGGACTCAGCAAAGGATAGCGGAATCATTGGTCATTTCGGTCTAGGATTTTACTCTGCCTTTATGGTGGCGAATAAAGTAGAGATCTTGACCAAATCCCACAAAGATGAACCTGCTGCCCATTGGGTTTGTGAGGGAACAACCCAGTTCACTCTTGAAGAAGCTAACAAGAAGGAGCATGGTACAGAGATCATTCTTCATATTAACGAAGAAGAAAAAGAATTCCTGAAAGAAAGTCGCATTCAGGAATTATTGGTTAAGTACAATAAGTTCATGCCTATTCCTATAAAGTTTGGTACTAAGGAAGAAACTCTTCCTCTTCCTGAAGATGCGAAGGAAGATGCAAAACCAGAGACCAAAACTGTAGATAATATCATTAACAATCCAGAACCGGCATGGACCAAACAGCCAACCGACCTGGAGGAAAAAGATTATAACAATTTCTACCGTGAGCTGTATCCAATGCAGTTCGAAGAACCTTTATTTCACATCCATCTTAACGTAGACTATCCTTTTAACCTAACAGGTATTCTTTATTTCCCAAGAATGACCCAGGATATGAACATACAAAAGGATAAGATTCAGTTATATCAAAACCAGGTATTTGTAACCGATAATGTCGAGGGGATTGTACCTGAATTCCTTACTATGCTTCGCGGTGTTATCGATTCACCGGACATCCCGTTAAACGTTTCGAGATCGTATTTGCAGGCCGACGGTGCGGTAAAGAAGATTTCAAGTTATATCACCCGTAAAGTCGCAGATAAGCTGAAAAGTCTTTTCAACAATAATCGTGAAGATTTTGAGAAGAAATGGAATGACATTAAGATCGTCATAGAATACGGAATGCTTACGGAAGACAAGTTCTTTGAGAAAGCTGAAAAGTTTGCTCTTTATCCAACAACGGAAAATGAGTACTATACTTTTGAAGAACTTCAGGAAAAGATCAAGGAAAACCAGACATATAAAGATGATAATCTGGTAATTCTTTATGCTTCCAATGAAAACGAGCAGCACAGCTATATTGAAGCTGCCAAGGAGAAAGGATATAAGGTCCTTTTATTAGATTCGCCTATTATTTCCCATCTCCTACAGAAACTGGAAACTTCCAAGGAAAAAATATCCTTTGTAAGAGTAGATTCAGATCACGTAGATAACCTGATCAAAAAAGACGAAGAGAAAATCTCTAAATTATCTGATGAAGAGAAGGAAAAGTTGAAAACTGATTTTGAAAAAGTTATTCCTTCAGAGAAATACACCATCCAGCTGGAAGCAATGGACAGTAATTCCGCTCCGTTGATAATTACTCAGCCTGAGTTTATGCGCCGTATGAAAGAGATGCAGCAAACCGGTGGCGGTGGAATGTTTGGTATGGGAAATATGCCAGAAATGTATAACCTGGTTGTGAATACCAATCACGAATTGATAAATACAATTCTCAACACAAAAACCGAAAAGAAACAGCAACGACTTATCAAGCAATCGCTGGATCTTGCCAGATTATCTCAGAATCTCTTGAAAGGTCAGGAACTTACAGACTTCATTAAGAGAAGTTTTGAAATGGTCAAATAGTATTTTTAAATCTATTTTTGTTAAAGGCTCGCAGTTTTATAAAAATTGCGAGCCTTTTTATTTGTCGTACTTTTAATCAAAATCGATATCCATGAAATACTTCTCCTTAATCTTGCTTTTACTTTTTTTGATTTCCTGCAAACAGGATACTAAAGAACAAACTATACCAGTAGAGCCTAACAAAGGAATAGGAGACGGAGCAACTCCCCCACCTGTCTTATCCTTTTCTGAAAATATAGAGGAAGCCCATAACAAACCTGCCTTCCGGAACCAGGAAGCAGTTTCTTTTGATATTAAACTAAGTTTCGGAGGACAAACCAGGCTTGATGCAAGGGTTAGTATGACTACAAATTCTACAGGAGTCCGCTTGGATAAAAAAGATGGCAGTTCGGCAATTTATAATGGTGAGCAGGTATATTTAAGTCCTGCCACTGCAAATTCGGAGGGGATACGATTCGATATATTTACCTGGCAATATTTCTTTGCTTTACCATTTAAATTAACTGATCCCGGTACTGTTTGGGGTGAAAATGGAACCAAGCTATTAGACAGTCTGGAATATGAGACCTCAAAACTAAGCTTTCAGGAAGATATTGGAGATTCTCCCGATGACTGGTACGTAGTCTATAAGGATCCTATCACGAATAGATTAAAAGCAGCTGCCTATATCGTGACCTTTAGTCAGGACCAGTCGAAAGCTGAGGAAAATCCACACGCAATCGTTTATTCTGATTATCATGTAATAGATGGTGTTCCTTTTGCGAAAAAATGGACCTTCTATAACTGGGATCCGGAAAAAGGGCTTGGTGATAAATTGGGAGAGGCGGAAATTTCCAACATTAAATTCTTTGACCCTGAAGACGATTACTTCAAGAAACCTGAGAATTCTAAAGTTATTCAGAAATAGTCCTAGACTTTTGCTGTGATCTTTTGAACGCTTAAATGCTTATAGACTATCTGGAAGAATTGCTGTACATCGTAAGGTTTTAGGATAATATCATTCATTCCCGCGATCTGTATTTCCTCTCGGATCTCGGTTACCTCAACAGCGGTCAATGCGATCACGGGAACCTCTTTATTGAATTTCCTAATTTCTACGCAAGCCTCCAATCCTGAAATTCCTGGCATGTTCACATCCATCAATATAAGGTCGAAATGATTGTTTTTCACCATTTCTATGGCGGTGTTTCCATCTCCAGCAACAGAACATATAAAATCCTTCTTCTCCAGGATACGTTTAGTTACTACCTGATTAATTCTGTTATCGTCTACAATGAGGATACTTTTAGAATGGGAAAGATTCTCTATAAAGATCTTTTCTTCGTTGATCACTTTTTCAACCTTTGAATTATCTTTCTTGAATTTGATTGAAAAACTGAAGGTAGAACCTATTCCTTCTGTGGTATCTAGCTGTATTTTGGAATTGAATAATCTTAATAGCTTTTTGACTATTGGAAGTCCAAGGCCGGTTCCCTGGTAATTATAATTGTTCGATTCCAGTTGGGAAAACTCTTCGAAGATCAGCTTCTTTTTACTTTCAGGAATCCCAGGCCCATCATCCTCCACCTCAAAAAGAATGGTTTCAAATTCATTTTCTTCTTTCTGTAAAATTGCGCGAATATAAATATTTCCTCTTTCGGTAAATTTCATTGCATTTCCCACCAGATTCATTAGAATCTGGGACAATCGTACAGAATCTCCAAAAAGATAAGGAGTGAGCTTATCATCGATTTCCAAATGTATCTCATTCTTGTTTTGAATTCTTGTGAATTCGAAACTGTTCATGATACTATTCATCAGATCATTCAGATTAAAGGATACACTTTCCAGTTTCACCTCATTAGATTCCATTTTGTTCATTTGCAGAACATCATTGATAAGGGCCAGAAGATAATCTGCGGAGAATTTAAGGGAACGCAGGTCTGTCTTATGTTTGTCCAGACTCTTATCCTCCAAGAGCAAGGAGGTTAAACCAATGACTCCGTATAACGGAGTTCTTATTTCGTGACTCACAGTACTAAAGAACCTTGTTTTAAGAAGGGAAAGTTTCTCTGCCTCTTCTTTAGCTTCGCGAAACTCTCTATTCTTCACTTTAAGTTCTTTAATAAGTTTTTTCTTGTCACGGTTAACTTTATTAAGAAAAAACAAAATGAACATCAGCACCAAAGAAGAGAGAACCATTACCACTACTTTTTCCTGTGATTTTGCAATTATCTGGTCCTGATATTTTTGTTCTCGCTGGGCTATTTGAAGATCCTTGCGATATTCATTCAGATTGAAACGCGCGTTGGCAATTTCCATTTGTCTTAGTTTCTCTCCTTCAAAGACTTTTTCACTGTACTTATTATAAGATTCCTGCGCCTTAAAAGCCTCTTTATAATCTCCTTTATTGGCCAGCATCTCGGCATAGGCATGATAGGCTTCTGCAGCAGGAAGGATAAGACTGTCCTTTTCAGCAAATTCAATAGACTTGTTGAAATAATAACTAGCCGTATCATAATCCTTTTGATGGTCATAATAACGACCATGAAGCATATACAACTGGGAATAGAAATAATTAAGCCTTTCTTTTTCGTGGTACTCATGGCCCAGGGAATCGAGTATTTCCAGGGATTCTTTAATATACGGAAAGGCCTTATTATATCTTTCTTGATCTAGATAAGTCCAACCTATATTGGTTTTGGGGATGATCATTTCTACCGAATCTCCCACCTTCTTACCATAGGCTATTGCCTCATTGTAGTATTCTATACCCTTTCCTCTTGCATCTGGAATCTCTGAATAAATATTACCAAGATTATTATAGGTGCGCATTAGAAGCGTATCGTTATTGGTTTTTTTCGCGTACTCTAGAGCAAGCAAATAATTCTTCTTTGCCCTTGAACTATCCTTAAGATCAAGATAAGAATGACCCAGTGAATTGAATCCCTTCGCTACGAATTCTGGCTCATTTGCTTCCTTGGAAAGTCTTATAAGTAAATGGGAGTCATCTATGGCCTGTTCGTAATTGTAGTCGTTTACGTTGGTCTTAATTCTATCCCCCAGAACGATCAGGCTATCGATACAAACCGGCACTTTATCCTGAGAATAGCCCAGACTAACCGTCAAAAGGCTTAAAAGAAAACAGCGAAGTAAGTTTTTTATCAAAAGTAGTCCGGTTAGTAGTTGTTCAGATTTAGGCGTGCGGAAATTAATCTATTTGAGGGAATTACACAAGATATAGTGAAAAAAGACTTAAAAATTTTATGCTAACATCAACTCTAAAATTTCCATTATATTCAGACCAAAAATTAATTACAATGACTTATCCCTGGCATCTCTATTTAATGGCTGCAATGTACGTTTTTGCAGGTCTTTTCCATTTTATTAAGCCAAAATTATATACCCGGATTATGCCCAGGTACCTCCCAAATCACTTATTATTAGTGTATTTGAGCGGTATTGCTGAAATAGCTCTTGGGGTAGCACTTTGCTTTCCCGAAACTAAGAATTTAGCCATCTATGGAATAATTCTAATGTTGCTAATTTTTCTTCTGGTTCATTTTTATATGCTATCCTCCGAAAAAGCCGGAGCAGGATTACCTCAGTGGATCTTAATATTAAGAATTCCCCTACAATTCCTTTTGATCTGGTGGGCCTGGTTTTATATTGATGTATGATCTATGAATAAAAAAGTTTACAAATTGAAAGATGCAGGATTAGAATTATATCCTGATTTCTTATCTAACGAAAAAGCTAATGTCCATTTAGACCTATTAATGGAAATGGATCACTGGAAACAGGATAGTATTAGGCTTTTCGGCAAAGAAGTTCTACAACCAAGATTGACCGCATTATTTGGAGAGGCAGGCAAAAGCTATACTTATTCCGGATTGAAAATGGAACCTATACCCTTTCCTGATTTTCTCGAAGAGATAAAGAAAGAGTGTGAAGAGTTATGTGAGCAGAGTTTTACGACCTGTCTGGCTAATTTGTACAGGGACGGAAAAGATAGCATGGGATGGCATGCCGATGATGAAAAGGAACTAGGAAAAGATCCTATAATTGCTTCAGTAAGCCTGGGAGGGGAAAGGATCTTTCATCTAAAGCATAGAACTGATAAAGATCTAAAAGAAAAAATAAGGCTGCCTCATGGCAGCCTGTTGATCATGAAAGGGACTACTCAGAAGTTCTGGAAACATCAGTTACCTAAAACCAGGAAAAGAGTAGCGCCCCGTATAAATCTTACCTTCAGAAAAATATTTTAGGCATAGATTTCATTAAGCAGCTTTGCCAGCCTAATTCCTCCTTTTTGGAGCTGGTTAAGAACGGTAGGCATATGTTCATACATATAAGCATAACCCAGTTTACTTCCGTTTTGAACACCGGCATACAGGTCTTTTGCCATCGCTCTGGATTCGTATACCCAGTCTAATAAATTTCCTTTCTGAATGGTCTTTATTTCCATTCTTGAAAGGTCCTTGGTATTATGGGCCAGTTCGGTATAACTCATCTGGTAAAAATCGATCATTTTACTATCCCATACACTATGAATGTTCGTACCATCATTAAACCATCTTACCTGAATATCATTACCCCCTTTATCTGCAGCATTACCAACATGGAAAGGTTGATGAAGATCTCCAAGGAAGTGTACAAGCATTTTAAGGAAGAATTCCTTTCTTTCCCTGGTTTCATTTTCATTTTTTAGAACTTCAACACAGGTTCTTATTGCCTGTACAAGGTCACCATCTTCGCTGGCTCTTTTGCTGGAATAAGTATCCCGTTCAGGATCAATGTTCACATAGTGCCAGGGGCCATATTCCCTGTACTCAGGATCACTCTTAATATCATCAGCATAATTTGCCACAAAAGCCAGACTTCTGCCATTTAGAATTTCATCAATAGCTTTCTTAGCTTTTTTGCTTAAATAGTCCTCAGCGATCTCAGCAGTAGCGCGATGTCCGGTTTTTCCCCAGTCACCATCAGCTGCTTGACTCAGATTGGAACCTAAAATGAATAACAGCGAAAATAAAAATAATCTCATCTTTTCAAATTTTGAGCAAATATAAAAAAGTAGATAAACTTAAGAACATTAGGAAATTAAAAATCAATATCATACTTTTATGATACTATTTTGATATTAAATTTCAACTCATGAAACAGGAAAAAACAATCCAGGCCTATAATGGCTATCTAATGCTGGCCATCTTTCTAGTATTATTCATCGGAAGCATCGCATTTGTGATAATGTTCCGAAATCCACTTTTTGGATTATTAACCTTGATCAGTATTATATTACTATTTGGGCTTATCCTTGTTAACCCTAACGAATCACGCGTGCTTCTACTTTTTGGGGATTACATGGGAACTGTAAAGGAAAATGGTTTATTCTGGGTAAATCCTTTCTATACCAAGAAAAAGATCTCTCTTCGGGCAAGGAATTTTGACAGCGAACGATTAAAAGTAAATGACAAACTGGGAAATCCGGTAATGATAAGTACCATTCTGGTTTGGAGAGTCCAGAATACATTTAAGGCCTCCTTCGATGTTGATAACTTTGAGAATTTCGTTGTTGTACAAACCGATGCCGCGGTAAGGAAACTCGCCAGCATGTATCCGTATGACAATTTTGCTGATGAAGGCCTGGATGAAGATATCACTTTAAGGTCTAGTATGAACGAAGTAAGCGAGGCTTTGGAAAAAGAACTGGAAGAAAGACTGGAGATCGCAGGGATTGAAGTGCTTGAGGCCAGGATTGGATATCTCGCTTATGCTAATGAAATCGCAAGCGCCATGTTAAAAAGACAACAGGCTACCGCTATCGTTGCTGCAAGGCATAAGATCGTTGAAGGAGCAGTGAGCATGGTGGAAATGGCCCTGCATGAACTTAGCAAAAAAGACCTGGTTGATCTTGATGGAGAAAGAAAAGCAGCTATGGTAAGCAATTTGATGGTAGTTCTTTGTGGCGATAAGGATGCCACCCCCGTAGTTAATACAGGAACGCTTAATCATTAATCAAAATATTTTTTTAAATCATATGATATGAAAAAGATCATAATAATAGCTCTAAGTCTTTTTATTTCCCGCGAGATGATTTCGCAGGAACCAGATTTTATAGAGGAATCCCTGGTGCTTAATAAGTTTACCGAGGGGATTTTGACAAGGCCGGCCGAACAAAACGCCAACAGCCTAATCATTTTCATTCAGGGATCGGGACCTACCGACAAAGATGGTAACCAGCCAATGATGAAAAATGATGGGATGAAAAAAATGGCAAGACAGCTAGCTGAAAATGATATTGCTTCATTCCGTTTTGATAAGAGGATTTTTAAAATGAACCAGTTAAATCTCAAAGAACAGGACCTGTCCTTTCAGGATTTTGTATTGGACGTTGAGGATATTATCAGCTATTTCAGAAGTACGGAAGAATTTGAAAATATTATTCTTGCCGGTCACAGTCAGGGTTCCCTGGTTGCGATTCTCGCGGCAAAAGATAAGGCTGATGCCCTGATATCACTTGCAGGAGCAGCCGAACCAATAGACAGTATCATAGTAGATCAAATATACAAGCAAGCCCCTCCCCTGGCTGAACTAGCGAAAGAAGCATTCAATGAAATGCGGGATAAGGGTTCTACCTCTAATTACAGTCCCATGCTTGAAAACATTTTCAGGAAGAATGTACAGCCCTATATGTACAGCTGGATGCAGTACAATCCATCCGAAGAAATAAAAAATCTGGAGATCCCCATTCTCTTAATAAACGGAACTTCAGATATACAGGTAGAAAAAGAACAGGCCGAAATGCTTAAAAAGGCAAAACCAGATGCCATATTGGTGATTTTAGAAGGAATGAACCATATATTCAGAAAAGTTGATTCAGAGGATCGATTAGTAAACACCAAGACGTATAATGAACCGAATCTTCCTTTACATCCTGAATTGATACCAGCAATCACCTCATTTATAAAAGATCTTGAGTAAATTATGGGCAAAAAAAAGGCATTCGCATTAAGAGTTGATGAAGATTTGCTAAAAGCTATCGAAAAATGGGCCTCTGATGAGTTCAGAAGCACTAATGGTCAAATCGAATGGATGCTTAATAAAAGTCTAAAAGAAGCCCATAGACATCCTAAAAAGAAAAAGAACGACGAATAATGTTTAAGATAATCTTCTCCGATATAGATGGAACCCTACTGAACGCTGACAGAGATCTTTCGGAATACACCATAGAAACAATAAAAAAAATAAAAGAGAAAATTCCTTTTATCCTTATTTCTTCAAGAATGCCTGCGGCAATGAGACATCTTCAGGAGAAAATGGATATTGAACACCTGCCTTTAATCAGCTACAATGGCGGACTTATAATAGTTGACGGGAAACTGGTTAGTTCAACAGAAATTCCAGCGAAAATCCTTGAAAAGCTTCACCGGTTCAATGAAGAAAAAGAAGTACATCTAAGCCTTTATCATAATGATGAATGGTATGTTCCCAGAGATGATTTCTGGACTAAAAGGGAGATTAGTAATACCAAAGTTGAACCAGAAATTAAGAGTAATTCTGAAGTGATTGAAAAATGGCGAGAAGAAGGAAAAGGAGCTCATAAAATAATGGCTATGGGTCAAGAGGAAGAAATCGACGCCATTAGTGATTTCCTTTCCGAACATTTCAAAGAAGACCTACATCTCTACAGATCTAAACCTACTTACCTGGAAATAGCTCCAAGCAAGATTTCAAAATTGACTGCCGTAGAGCATTTGCTGAACAATCATTTCCAATTTCCGCTCTCACAGTCTATGGCTTTTGGGGATAATTATAATGACATAGAAATGCTCAAAGGAGTCGGTTTAGGTATTGCCGTTAATAATGCCAAACCTGCCGTTCTAGAAATCGCTCATATGGTAACCGACTCTGGTAAGGAGGATGGAGTAGCTAAAAGCATAAATGAAATTCTAAAACTATAAAAATTTATAAGCTCAGGGAGTTCGGGAAAAATTGTATTTTGCCGGCCATCTAGTCAAAATGTTTTTATGGAAAATACGGTTTTCACCAATGATGCTATCGTCTTTGGTCTTTTAATGCTGGCCTTAGGCTTTGTATTTTATACTTCATCTCAAAAAGAGGGTTTCTGGAAAAAGTTTTACTCGGTAGTACCCGCCTTATTAATGTGTTATCTGATCCCCGCTATTTTTAATTCTGTGGGATTGATTGATGATGATACTTCTCAATTATATTTTGTTGCAAGTCGTTATTTATTACCGGCAGCACTGGTCCTAATGACTCTGAGTATAGACCTGAAAGCTATTTTCAACCTGGGTCCCAAAGCTTTGATCATGTTCTTTGCCGGTACGATAGGAATTATCCTTGGAGGTCCTGTAGCTATTTTAATCATTTCTGCGGTTTCACCTGAAACCGTTGGAGGTGTTGGACCTGATGCGGTTTGGAGAGGTCTTTCCACCATAGCCGGAAGCTGGATAGGAGGAGGTGCAAACCAGGCAGCCATGCTGGAAATCTACGAATATAACCCAGACCTCTATGGAGGAATGGTACTGGTAGATATTGTGGTTGCAAACCTCTGGATGGCTATAATATTAATGGGAATAGGTAAGAACACATCTATCGATCGATGGCTAAAAGCCGACAATTCGGCCATAGAAGAACTTAAGGTCAAGGTTAGTAATTATGCGGAGAGCGTGGCCAGGATTCCCTCATTACCAGATTTCATGATCATGCTCGCTTTAGCATTTGGAGCTGTAGGTGTAGCCCATTGGGGTGCTGATGGGATTTCAGAATACCTTATTGCAAACTTTGACATTTTTAGCGACAACAAAAGTGCTCTTGCATCTTTTTCATCCCAATTCTTCTGGATGATCACGATCGCTACAGCTATTGGAATTATATTATCGTTTACGCGATTCAAATCTTACGAGGGCGCCGGTGCGAGCAAAGTAGGAAGCATCTTCATCTACATTTTGGTTGCTACTATAGGTATGAAAATGGATCTTACAATGGTTTTTGATAATCCAGGATTAATCGGGATTGGTCTGGTCTGGATCCTGATTCACGTTACCGTTTTAATTGTTACCGCCAAACTCATCAAGGCCCCTTATTTTTTCCTGGCCGTAGGTAGTCAGGCTAATGTTGGTGGAGCAGCATCTGCACCGGTGGTGGCTGCAGCATTTCATCCCTCCCTTGCCACGGTAGGAGTTTTACTGGCAGTCTTCGGATATGTGGTAGGAACCTATGGTGCGATCCTGTGTACAATTTTAATGCAAATAGCTGCCGGCAGTTAGCATTAGACAGAAAAATATAAGATATTTGCACCCGCTTAAAAATTAAAATCCTAAATGAAAAAACTAGCTCTTCTTTTAATTATTCTAATAGGCTTCACTGCTTGTTCTGAGAAAGAAAGCAATCTAACTGTGACAGGCCAGGTAAAAGGACTGAAAAAAGGAACGCTTTATTTACAAAAGGTTGAGGATACTATGCTTGTGAATGTAGACTCTGTTATAGTTAATGGAGATGCTAACTTCGTACTTAAGGCCGATATTGAAAGCCCGCAGATCATGTATCTCGTCCTGGATAAAGTAGATAACAATAAATATGACGACCGGGTGAATTTCTTCGCAGAACAGGGGCAGATCACCATCAACACAAATCTGGAAAAGTTTGAAACCAGCGCAAGTATAAGCGGTTCTGTCAACCAGGAAAAATTAGCAGAATACAATGAAATGATCAAAAGATTCAATGATCAGAATCTGGACCTGATCAAAGAAAGTTTTGATGCTGAAAAAGAAGAGGATGACGAAAAACTTATTGAAATTGATAAGAAATATGACCGCCTGCTTCGTAGAAAATATCTTTACACGGTTAATTTCGCAATAAACAATAAAGATTTTGAAGTTGCTCCCTACCTTGCTCTTTCAGAAGTCTTTGATGCGAACATAAAATATCTGGATACTATTTATGCTTCACTTACTCCTAAAGTAAAGAAATCTAAATATGGTGAGGAGCTAGAAAGATTTCTAAAAGAACGAAGAAAGCAGGAAGCTGAATTGAAAAAGAGCCAGAAAGAGGTTCAGGACGATAATTCTTAGGATTTTAATTTTCATTAAAATAAAAAAGAGGAGCTAATAGCTCCTCTTTTTTATTTTTTGGATTCCGGGTTATTACCATAAAAAAGCCTCTCCAAATAGGAGTGGCTTTTTGATTTAGAGCCGATG
>CAYWAB010000069.1:0-13916 GCA_964456105.1 uncultured Christiangramia sp.
TGGCTGCAACCTCTTTCTTTCCTTCCAAGAATCTTGGGTGTTACGGGGACGGCGGTGCCATTTTTACTAATAATGATGAACTGGCACATACTATAAGGGGAATCGTAAACCACGGAATGTATGAGCGCTACCATCATGATGTGGTGGGCGTAAACTCGAGACTGGACAGTTTTCAGGCTGCGGTCCTAAGAGCTAAACTTAAGAATCTTGATATCTATAACGAAGCCAGAAAAGCTGCCGCTTTCAAATATTCGGAAGCTTTTCGGGAGATTGAAGATATCGTTACTCCTCACACCAGTGGAGATTGTGATACCCACGTATTCCATCAGTACACCCTTAAAATAGGTAACGGAAAGAGAGATAAACTGGCGAAACATTTGCAGGAAAAGGAAATTCCGTTTGGGATCTATTATCCAATCCCGTTACATCGCCAGAAGGCTTATTTGGACGAAAGATATAAAGAAGATAATTTCACGGTGACCAATCAACTGGTAAAAGAAGTGATTTCCTTGCCAATGCATACCGAACTGGATGATGAACAAATCCTTTACATCTCTAAAACCATCATCGAATTTCTTAAGAATTGATTTTAGGCCTTAAATTTTAGTTTTTTAATTCTGCCATTTATCTTTCTGTACAGTTTGGGAATTGAAATTTTCAGTTACGGAGAACTTTGATTTTTTGACTCCAAGAATAGTAATGGTTTGGATTTAAACCGGGATTTTCGGTTTGATCGAATATATCTACAGAAGTAAATCAAAATTTAAATTTCTGAAAATAAGTCGGTTGCGAATTAATCGTAATTATTGTCGATAAAAAGTTATTTTATCTCTAGGTGTTAGATTAAATTAGGCTCTTTTTTAACACTATAACTTAATAAATGAGATCAACCTTTACGCTTTTTATTTTCCTGTTAACGGGAATCGCTTCTTTTGCTCAAATCAATTATGAACCTGGTTATATCATCAAAAATAATGGTAACCGTGTCGAGGTTCTTATCAGGAATTCAGGAGGAATTCAAAGAGACGGTAAACTACTCTATAAAACTTCAGAAGAGGCTTCTGTTAATGAAGCTACTCCAGCAGATATCAAAGCCTTTGGAATTGGAGATGACTTAAAATTTATCAGTAGAAATGTAGGTATATTTGATTCAGCCAATAACGGAAAGGAACTGGATGAAGAAAAAGAACCTTCTTTTGTAGATAAGGAGGTATTCCTTCAGGTATTCATAGAGGGTGAAGCAAGTTTATATTTCTATGGAGGTAAACAGAACCAGTTCTTTTACAGTACCCCAACTACAGATCTTGAGTCACTTATCTATAAAAAATACAGGGATGATAAAGGGAAGATATTTGAGAATAGGGAGTTTAGAAGACAATTATTCGAAGATCTAAAGTGTAACGATCAGCTTGCCGGAAAGCTACAACGTACAGATTATAGAATAAAAGATCTAATAGATGTTTTTACAGGCTATAACGAATGCAGAAATGCAGAATATCGAAATTATTTTAAAAGGGACAACGAATTTAAATTTAACCTAAGCATTCGTCCCGGAGTGAATTTTTCTAATTTTCAACTGGTATTTGGTAGTAAAGTTGGCCCTTCCAGAGAATTTAGTGAAGTGAGCGATACCGGAATAAGGCTTGGGATTGAAACTGAATTTGTTTTGCCTTTTAACCGAAACAAATGGGCATTTTTTGCTGAACCGACCTTTCAGCAATTTTCTTATGAAGAAAACAGGTACAACCAGGATGTCCTTGTAGATTTTTCTTCTATTGAAGTACCATTGGGGATAAGGTATTATATGTATCTAAACGATGATTCCAAAATCTTTATAAATGCGGCTTTTGTTCCAGTTTTCAATATTGATTCTGAAGTTTACCTTCAGTATTATGATGATATAGGTCTTTCTGATAAAACCTATTTTGCCGGAGGGGTTGGTTTTAAATACAAGGATAAATATTCTGCAGAATTCAGAGTAGGAACTATGAGGGATATTATCGAGGATCGTGAAACTCGCTGGTATTCAGAATTTCAGACGGTATCCTTTATAATTGGTTATACTATTTTCTAATCAATTATATTTTGCATTATTAAAAAAGCCTGAACGATTGAAGTTCAGGCTTTTTCTTTTTAAGTATGAAATATCGATTATTCAGCTGAAGAAGTTTCCATGCTTCGGTCTATCTTTTTTACCAGACCCTGTAGTACTTTTCCGGGTCCAACTTCTATAAATTCTTTCGCTCCGTCGTTGATCATATTTTGTACCGACTGTGTCCACTTTACCGGAGCAGTAAGTTGAAATACAAGATTCTTTTTTATTTCAGAAGGATCATTCACAGCGAATGTACTCACGTTCTGATAGATCGGGCAGATAGGATCACTGAAGTTTGCATTCTCAATGGCTTCGGCCAGATCTTTTCTTGCCGGTTCCATAAGAGGAGAATGGAAAGCCCCTCCTACAGGCAATATCATTGCCCTTTTTGCGCCTCTTTCTTTAAGGTTTTCACAGGCTCTTTCTACAGCATTATATTCTCCTGAAATTACCAGTTGTCCCGGGCAGTTATAATTTGCTGCAACCACAACACCTTCGGTTTCTGCACAAACAGATTCTACAAGTTCATCTTCTAAGCCTAGAACGGCTGCCATTGTAGAAGGTTTTATTTCGCAGGCCTTCTGCATTGCCTGTGCGCGCTGAGACACCAGTTTTAATCCGTCTTCAAAACTTAAAACATTGTTAGCCACAAGTGCAGAGAATTCTCCAAGGGAATGACCAGCTACCATATCCGGTTTAAAACTGTCGCCTAAAACCTTGCTTAAAATTACTGAATGAAGAAAAACCGCAGGCTGTGTAACCTTAGTTTGCTTAAGGTCTTCTGCAGAGCCTTCGAACATGATATCTGTAATTTTAAATCCGAGAATATCATTTGCCTGATGAAACAGGTCTTTTGCTTCTTCTGATCTTTCATAAAGGTCCTTACCCATTCCGGAGAATTGGGCTCCCTGACCTGGAAATACATATGCTTTCATAAAAGTTAGTTTAGTGGGTCAAAAATAGGCATAAATAAAAAGACCTCATAACAAATGCTTCGCTACGAGGTCTTTCCCGACAAATACAGCCGTTATACTTTTAATTTTCCTTTTTCACCAATATCCTGGTCTTCATCGGTATAGGCGGCCATGCCTATTTTGAAGAGGGTTACGTATTTATTGGTTTTAGTATCCCAGTAATAAGCTTCCTTCGGATTTACTTTGATCCCGGTAAGATGTGGATCATCCTTTCCTTTCTCGAACCAGGCATCATCTACTTTGGAATAAAGATCTTCCAGAACTTCACGGTTGGTTTCAATAAAGGCTTCTCCATAGATACTGATATATTCCTTACTGGAATTGTCACTGTACAGTAACTGTACGTCGCGGTCCTTTTTAATATTCTTATTGTGTTCGCTGTCACTTCTACTTAAAAACCATATCGCTCCGTGATCATCGACCTGCTTCGTACTCATTGGTATTGCGCTTAATGGCTTATTTTCCATATCGGTCACAAGCATACCTGTTTTGATGTCTTCAACAAGTTCTTTGATTTTTTCTCGTGCTTCTTTGTCATAAAGGTTCTTAATACTCATAGTCATTTTTTGTTTGAACATAAGATACTTTACAAAGAATGGCTTTTGCGCTAAAGGACTCCTAAAAATACTGATAGGGGTGTTAAGAAATGTAAAATCAGGTATGTCTTTTAATGATGGATACCACCTGCGATCTATAACCTGCACCAAAAATATTGAGATGTACCAGCAAGTAGTATAATTGCCATAATGGAATCCTTTCTTTCCAGTCGGGTTGCAATGGAAAGGATTCATTATAAACTTCAAAAAGTCGGTTCTCGAATCCGCCAAAAAGGTTCATCATCCCAATATCCATTTCGCGGGGAGCATATGCCGTGGCAGGATCTATAAGACAGGGTTTTCCGAAATTATTTACAAGATAATTACCTCCCCAAAGATCCCCATGAACCAGGGAAGGTTTTTCATCGGGAATAATACTTTCACAGTTTTTATAAAAACTCTCTTTGATGTTAAGATCGAATCCCCTGTCTTCTGCCATTCTTATTTGTGGCTGAAGTCGCATCTCGATATAGAATTTGGCGGCAGATGATCGATTTTCATTGTATTGCGGGAGGCTTCCAATGTAATTATCCAAAGGAAACCCAAACTGGTCTGCAGAAATTTTATGTAAGTCTGCCATCTGATTGCCGAAGTCCTCCCAGAACCCGGGTTTTTTATTGGACGAGTTTTTGTATTCAAGGATCAGGTATGCTAAAGAATCTTCTTCTCCTGTAACAAAAACTTCGGGTACATCTATTACTTTCGGTTTTGAAAGTGCTTCCAAGCCCGATTTTTCTGCCTCGAACATTCCAGGAAATTTCTGCGAATCATTAAGTTTTATAACATACTTGCCTTCTTCTGTACTTAACAGGTAGACCTCATTGATGTCACCGCCACTAAGCGCGGAAGCCCCATTAAATGTCAAGGAATGTTTTGCTATTATTGTTTTTAATAAGCTGTCCCGACTATCGCCGTTCATAAGTGAGATAGGTAAAAGAATAGTCGTGCCTTTCGTCTTTAGCATGGTACTGTTCCCTGACCAGTTCCCATTCGCGCTCATCGATCTCAGGAAAGAAGGTATCCGCTTCAAATTCACCGTGAACCCTGGTAAGTTCAATCCTATCTGCCATGTCCATTCCCATTTCATAAATTTCTCCACCCCCTATAATAAAAGGCTGTTCATCGAGTTTCGCTATCCTGATTGCCTCTTCCAGGGAGTGTACTACGATGGTATTGGGCGGATGATAATCCGTTTTTCGGGTAATAATTATATGAGTCCTGTTGGGTAAGAGTTTAGGAAAGGATTCAAAGGTCTTTCTTCCCATAATAATATGGTGTCCGGAAGTTAATAGTTTGAATCGCTTAAAGTCATCCGGGAGATGCCATACGAGATCATTATCTTTTCCTAGAGCATTATTTTCTGCAGCCGCAGCGATAATAGTAAGCATTAATTAACTGTTTATTGGATAATCTGGATTGCCCGGGCCATCCAGTTTCTTTTTAGAGTCGTCTTCAGATAGTTTATCGGCTTTAATTTCAGGGATTGGATGATCCTTTTCTACTTTTTTCTGAAGTTGATCTATTCTTGCTTTTTGCTTCTTTACTAATTTGTCTACCTCTTTGGCTTCCCATTCCTTACCCATAAAACTGCTTATGATAAATACATTTAATAGATGTATTGTAAACAGAAGTGCCCAAAGCAGGACCACCCATAAGAACCAGTTATATCCTAGAGGTTTGAATTCTTCCTTAAATCCTATGACCACGTTTAGGATGATAAGAAAAACTGAACCAACAAGGAAGAAGACGAAATGCTGGAAAAGTCTCTTTTTTTGCTTGGCTCTTCTTCTGGCATTTTCGTAGAGTTCCCGTTGTTCGTAATCTATTTTGGAGGTATTTTTCTTTTTAGAAAACATAATTACAATTACATTAGTGTACTATCAAATTTACATTTTTATAAAAAGAACTTCCTAAAGCTTATGGATAATTTAAGAAAAGGCTTTCCTGTACTGGACCAATACACTTACCTGAATACGGCAGCTTCCGGTTTATTGCCGGAGAAAGTATGGGAATTCAGACAGGAGCATGATCTGGATTTTTTGATCAAGGCTAGCCTTCTTAAAGATAAACAGGGCGAAATGCTTACCGGGGTAAGAGAGAACCTGGGAGATTTTTTTGGTTGTGCTCCTAACCGTGTTGCCTTAGTACCTAATTTCTCGTACGGATTTAACAGCGTCCTGGAAAGTATAGATAAGCCCAAAAAGGTTTTACTTCTGGAAAACGATTATCCCTCTATCAACTGGGCAGTGGAATCACGTGACTTCGAGGTGGTTTATGCCAAAATTGATGAGAACCTGGAGGATAACATCCTTGAAGTAATAGAGAAACAGAACCCGGAATATTTTGCCTTTAGTATTGTGCAGTACATTAATGGTGTAAAGTTGGGTATTGATTTCTTAAAGGAGTTAAAAGAAAAGTATCCAGATCTTATCATGATCGCTGACGGAACCCAGTATTTTGGTACAGAGCATTTCCACTTTGATGATACTGGAATCGATATCTGCATCAGCAGCACCTATAAATGGCTTAATGCAGGCTACGGTAATGGGTTTATGCTTTTTAATAAAAGCATAGAGGGAAAGATCTCCCCAAAACATTTAGGCTTTGGTTCCTTGATGGGGAAATATAAAGCTCATGAAGGCAATTTTATTGGTAAGTTTGAACCGGGACATTATGATACCCTTAATTTCGGCAGCCTTAATACGGCAATAGATCTAATTAAGAATATTGGCATTGAGACCATAAGCCAAAGGATAGATACTCTGAAACAGGAAGCCAGGGAACGTTTCCTGGCTGCCGGACTTATAGATTCCTGGATTGGTGAACGTAAGAATTTTTCCTCCATATTCAATATTAAAGGTGATGAAAAGCTGTTTCAGAAATTGCGCAGCGAGCATATAATTACTTCGCAAAGGGGAGAAGGAATTCGCGTTAGCATGCATTATTTTAACTCTCAAAAGGATCTGGACCATCTTTTTTCTACATTAAAGATATAATCAGGCCTGATTTTTTCTTCCTTATTTAACTCTAAAATTTTTGATATTCACAGTTACATCGTTTGCGTATTTATAATTTGATCAACAAAAGGAAGATTAATTCATAAATCCGAAAAAATGAGCTTAACATGCTGATTTGTATTGTTTTATAAAAATAGATTATTTTAATTTGGACCATGAACTTTTAATAATAATAGTCATGGCATTAACAAAACAGTATTTAAAGTCGAAGCCTGAATGTAAGGTTACATTTAATGTTCCTGCTAAGGAGGCTAAAACGGTAGAAGTTGCGGGTGATTTTAATAACTGGAAAAGTACCAAGTTAAAGAAATTCAAGAATGGTAATTTCAAAGCTCAGATCAACCTTCCAGTAGAGAAAGAATACCAGTTTAAATATATCGTAGACGGGGAGTGGGTGAATGAAACCGAAGCAGATGCTTATAAATGGAATGATTTCGCAGCCGGAGAAAACAGCGTTGTAGTAGTTTAATCCGTCACCTTTACACCGTTCCAGAAAGCAACATGATTTTCAATTGGTTTTGCTGCATGGCTGGTGCGGGGATAATACCAGGCGGCGTCCTCGTTGAGTTCGCCGTCTACTTCTACATGCATATAGGAGGCTTCTCCCTTCCATGGGCAGCGGGTACGTGAATCACTTTTCTTGAAGTATTCCTGCTTAATATCTTCCATGGGAAAATAATGGTTGTTCTCGACTACTTTAGTGTTATCGCTCTCCGCTATCAGTGTATCTTTCCAGTATGCCTTCATAAGAGTATAGTTTAGATCTATTTTCTTTTGAAAATATAATTTTTGAAACAATTCTCCCGATCATTAAAGGATTTTTCCACTTTGAGTCCGGCCTGGTCTGCTAGCCATTCTACTATGTCATCGTCGTATTTTTGGGAGATCTCGGTATGTATACTTTCCCAGGCCTCAAAATTTACTTCCAGTTCGATCTCTTTAATGAGAACCTTTTGGGCACGTTTACTTACCAGGAAGCTTTTTGCAGTTCCGGTTTCAGGATTATAAGTTTCCCAGTGTTTAAATTGATCAAGGTCAAAATTTCCGTCAAGTTCCCGGTTTATACGCTCCAATAAGTTCTTATTAAAAGCTTCGGTGATACCGGCCTTGTCATTATAGGCATCAAGTATGGTCTGTGGATCTTTCTTCTGATCGAATCCCATAAAAAGCATATCCTCCCGGCTCATGGCGTTTGCAATATTTGCCAGGAAGTCTACGGCATTCTTGTGACTTAGGTTGCCAATATTACTACCCAAAACCAGGATCACTTTTTTCCTGGAGTTAAATTCGGCAAGCCTTTCCAGTGTTTTGAAATAGGTCCCCTGCTGGGTCTTGATAGCGACCTTGGGAATCTCCTGCTTTATTGAACTTTCCAGTTCTTCAAGAACATGACTGCTGATATCTACCGGCAGGTAATTGAACTCATATTTTTTTCGAACCAATTCCTTTAAGAGGATCTTGGTCTTTTTTCCATCCCCGGCACCAAGTTCTATCAGGTCGAAGCCTCCTTCACTCCTAAAATCCTCTGCGATCGCGGAAGCGTTATTTTCAAGGATATGGAATTCACAGGCCGTAAGGTAATATTCCGGCATTTCCATGATCTTTTGAAACAGTTTATCTCCTTTCTTATCATAGATATACTTGGAAAGAAGATACTTGGGATGGCTAGTTAGTCCTTTGTAAGTATCCTCGGCAAAAGCAGAATCGTACATGGTCTCTGGAGGGTTTTTCATAGCTTTTTAAAAATTATTTAACCAGTCGGAAGCCCGTAAACTGCCATCTCAGGTGAGGGTGAAAAAAGTTCCTGTAGGTTGGTCTTGAATGATTGCTTGAGGTAGCTACGGAACTCCCACGTAAAACCTTTTGGTTTACCATGAATTTTCCGTTGTATTCTCCTAAGGCACCTTCAGCTTTTGTATATCCGGGGTAAGGGGAATAGGCACTTTCTGTCCATTCCCATCTGCTTCCCCATTCAAATTTGTCCTGGGCTACTTCCCATTCCTGTTCGGTTGGCAGCCTCATTCCTTTCCATTGTGCATAAGCAAATGCTTCATAGTAGGAGATGTGTGTTACCGGCGCTTCTGGCTCAAGTTTTTTAAGTCCATTTAAGGTATAATAGTGCCATTCCTTATCTATCTTATGCCAGTAAAAAGGCGAATTAATATTGTTTTCATTAATCCAGTCCCAGCCTTCGGCATGCCATAAAAGCACATCTTCGTAACCTCCGGCTTCTATAAATTCATTGAACTCTTTATTGGTAACCAGTTTGTTCGAAATACTGAAATCGCACAAATAGGTCTTGTGTACACCTCTTTCGTTGTCGTAACAAAAGTCATCAGATTTGTGGCCTATTTCATAGACACCTTCTCCAATATCGATCCATTCCCGGCTGTAATCCTGTATGGGGTTTTCCTTAAATTCATCATTATACTTTGGAAAAAGAGGATTGTTCCCAAGGATATATTTGATATCCGTATATAATAATTCCTGGTGTTGTTTCTCATGGTGGCATCCAATCTCTATGACCTCTAAAGCCTTTTTGCTGAGCTCCTGGTTTTTCATAAGATCCAGCATGGCTTTAGTAACATAATCCCTGAATTCATAGATCCAGGCCACCGTCGGTCTGGATAGATTTCCGCGGTTGGTTCGTATCACCTTATCGCCTACGCTTTCATAATAACTATTGAAAACATAAGCGGTGTTCTCATCAAAAAGCTGATGGTCTTTTGCAAAGTCCTTCAGTACGAATTCTTCAAAAAACCAGGTGGTGTGGCCAAGGTGCCATTTTGGAGGGGAAACGTCAACTATGGGTTGTACTACATAATCTTCGGTCTCCAGGTAGGAACAGATCTTCTCTGAATCCTCTCTTGTTTCTTTAAAAAGTGTAATTAATTCTTGTTGTGAAAGCATAAAAAAAGAGTGATACTTTTTGGGTATCACTCAAATTTACAATTTTTTAAAAACGACCTTGCCATTAAGTCGTTAAGGTGTAGTTAAATAAATACTTAGAAGGTAAGGGGAATGGTGTATTTAATGGAGGTTGGCTTTCCGCCTTTACGTCCAGGAGTCATTTTAGGAATTGCTTCCATCATTCTTTTTGCCTCCTGGTTGATCTTGGGATATTTACCTTCCACAGAATGCACCACTACTTTTCCTTTTTCGTTTACTTCCATGGAAACGGTGGCTTTTCCTCTAATATACTCGCCTTTTTCATTTTTAGGATACTTATAAGTTTCCTTAATGTGTTGCATCAGCATTTTATTGAAACAGGCTTTCTGGTCTTTACTGTCTTCACAGCCCGGCCAGACAGGCGCAGATTCTTTAACAGTGACAGTGTTCCCTTTTACTTCAACGTCTTCCTGAGAAAATCCGGAAAAACCAATCAGCATACATACTATTATAACTAACCTTTTCATAATTAATTTGTTTTTAGAAATTAAACGGGACCGTAAATTTACGGGCATCCGGCTCTCCATTCAATGTTCCCGGTTCCATCTTCGGAATTTTAAGGATCATTTCTTTAGCGGCCTGATTCACCTGCGGCTTAGCTCCCTTTACAGAGTTAACAACAACCGCTCCATTTTCATCGATCTCAAAGGAAATCGTCACTTTCCCTCTAACATATTCACCTGCATCATTTTTAGGGTAAACATAGTGTTCTCTAACGTGCTGAGAAAGTTTTTGGTTAAAGCATTTCTTTACATTTTTGCTATCCTCACAACCCGGCCAAACCGGAGAAGTTTGTTGCGCGTTCGCGAAACCAATGCCGCCAAGTAAAAAACATACGATAACTAATACTTTTTTCATAGTGTTTAAAAATTTTGTTTAGAAGAATTGTTTATACTGCAACCTTGGCTTTTATACCAGGATGCGGATTGTAATTCTCTAAATTAAAATCTTCAAACTTAAATCCAAAAATATCTTTTATTTCAGGGTTGATTTTCATGGTTGGAAGGGGGCGGGGTTCTCTACTCAACTGTAATTCCACCTGCTCCATGTGATTACTGTAGATGTGCGCATCCCCAAAAGTATGTACGAAATCTCCTGGTTTGTATCCGCAAACCTGGGCCATCATCATGGTAAGCAGGGCGTAGGAAGCGATATTAAAGGGAACTCCAAGGAATATGTCGGCACTTCTCTGATATAACTGACAAGATAGTTTCCCGTCTGCGACATAAAACTGAAAAAAAGCATGGCAGGGTGGGAGAGCGGCTTTTCCGTTAGCCACATTTTCCGAAAAAGATACCGAGGTGTCAGGCAGTACCGATGGGTTCCATGCAGAAACCAGCATTCTTCGGCTGTTGGGATTGTTCTTTAAGGTTTCTACCACCTCTTTGATCTGGTCTATACCTTCGCTATTCCAGTTTCTCCATTGGTGACCATATACAGGGCCAAGATCACCGTTATCGTCGGCCCACTCATTCCAGATTCTGACTCCATTCTCTTTAAGGTATTCAATATTAGTATCCCCTTTCAAGAACCATAAAAGTTCATGAATTATAGATTTTAAATGGAGTTTTTTCGTAGTGACCATTGGAAAGCCTTCGCTCAGGTCGAATCTCATCTGATAACCAAAAACACTTTTAGTTCCGGTTCCTGTGCGATCTCCTTTCTGGCTTCCGTTTTCCAGTACATGTTTCAGTAAGTCGTGATATTGTTTCATTGATTATACCTGATTAAAAGAGAATGTCAACAAATGGGATCCTTCAGTTTTCTGAAAAAGAGAACCCTGCAAGCTAAAATAGAAAAGTAGTCTAATTTAAGCACTTGAATTTACTTCAACTTATTAAAAGGTTTTTAACCGCTATTGATAAGTCTAGATAAAATGTATAATTAGAATAAAAATTGATAAAACAAGACTTTTCTAACCTATAATCATTCCGGCGATGGTAGCTGAAAGCAGTGAAGCAAGCGTTCCTCCAATAAGCGCCTTCATACCGAATTCTGAAAGGGTCTTTCGTTGACCTGGAGCCAAAGATCCTATTCCGCCGATCTGTATACCAATAGAAGCAAAATTGGCAAATCCACATAGCATATAAGTAGCCATGATGACCGATTTTTCATAGTTCAGGCTTAACAGGTTAGCAGGATTTTTAAGGTCTGCCAGCTGTACATAACCTACAAATTCACTTGCTGCAAGTTTGATCCCTAAAAGCTGACCCATAAGCATCATGTCTTCCTTGGCTACACCGATGACCCACATTAATGGAGCGAATATAAGTCCGAGTATGGATTCCAGTGAAAACTGAGAATATGGGGTATATTCAGCCATCACAGAGTTCAGGGTGGTCCAACCTCCGATCCATCCTAAAACATAATTTATCATTGCGATGAATGCTATAAAGACGAGAAGCATTGCAGCTACATTTGCGGCCAGTTTCAAGCCTTCCGTAGTTCCATTCGCGATGGCATCGAGAATATTGGATCCGATCTTTTCAGAAGAAACTTCCACGTTAGTGTCAAAAGGTTCCTGTTGAGGATAAAGTATTTTTGAAACCACAATAGCACCTGGTGCTGCCATGACAGAGGCAGCGAGTAGGTGTTTTGCAAATTGTAATCTTAATTCGGGATCGTCTCCTCCAAGGAAGCCTATATAAGCAGCAAGAACACCGCCAGCAACAGTCGCCATTCCTCCAATCATAACCAGCAGTATCTCAGATCGCGTCATTCTTTCCAGGTAGGCTTTGATCATTAGAGGTGCCTCCGTTTGACCAAGGAATATATTACCTGCAACACTTAAGCTCTCCGGTCCGGAAATTCCGAGTAATTTGGTAAGTACCCAGGCCATTCCTTTTACTACGATCTGGATCACTCCTATATAGAATAATACCGATGTGAGAGCTGAGAAAAAGATAATGGTAGGTAATACCTGGAATAGGAATATAAATCCAAAACTGTCTACATCCATCATTCCTCCAAGAAGAAATTCACTCCCCGCAGCAGTAAAGTCCAGGATTAGGACAAATATATTTCCAACGAATTCAAATACCTTTTGTACTACAGTGATCCTAAGTACACCAATTGCGAGGATCAACTGAGCGGCAAGTCCAATACCCACTGTTTTCCAGTTAATCGCCTTACGGTTGCTGCTAAATAAGAAGGCTATGATAAGCAGGACACTCATTCCAAGTATTCCTCTAAGGATGCTTGAAGTGCTTATTCCCTGACTAGGGATCATTTCCTTGGCTATCGGAGCAGGGATCACTTCATCTGCCGCCCTGTCCTTTACCTTCAAATGAAAAAACGTGTTCTTCATGGAAAGCCCCATAGTAGAATCACTTAGTGTGGTTACCCTTAGGTTTTGAATGGTATCTTTTGGTCTGCTATAAAAAAGAACGAGGTTTTTATTTTGATACAGGTAATCGCCTGAGGCAACGGTATCGCTGGTGGATTCATTGATAAAATTGAATCTTCCTTCCTTAAACTGAACTTCAGTAGCTTCGCCAAATACATTTTCCTGTGTAATGGCATCGGCAGCATTATCTAATTGCCAGTCTTTTGATATTGTTTGAGAGAAAGCTGATGTAATAGAGAATACAATCAGAAATAGGCAACACCAGATCCTGTTCATTATAGGTTATTTTCTTTTGGAAATTTCATCCCTGATGCGGGCCGCTTTTTCGTAATCTTCTTTACTTACAGCCTGGGAGAGCATTTCATTTAATTCTTCTAGGGACAATTTTCTGTAATCGGAAGCATCGTCATCCTCAGGAAAATCAATCTCCTCCTTGAGAAGTTCTTCTTCAATGATATCTTCCTCCTTTTCTTCGATCTCTTTTTCCCTTTCTTCAGCCTTAAGATATATCCCGGCTTTATCAAGAATATTCTTGTAGGTGAAAATTGGAGCATCGAATCGCAGAGCAAGGGCTATTGCATCACTGGTCCTGGCATCCACGATCTCTTCGATCCCATCCCGTTCACAAATAAGGCTGGAATAAAAAACACCATCTACCAGTTTATGGATGATCACCTGTTTCACCACAATGCCAAATCTGTCAGAAAAGTTCTTGAAAAGGTCGTGGGTTAGAGGTCTCGGAGGTTTTATTTCTTTTTCAAGAGCTATTGCAATGGATTGAGCTTCAAATGCCCCTATCACAATGGGTAACTTTTTGTCTCCTCCTACTTCATTGAGTATTAAGGCGTAAGCTCCGTTCTGTGTTTGACTATAAGAAATCCCTTTTATATTCAGTCGCACTAAACTCATATCACAATAAATTAAAAAGGCCGTCTAAAT
>CAYWAB010000070.1:0-13909 GCA_964456105.1 uncultured Christiangramia sp.
GATGAGTATGCAAAGAAGAATATGGCTTGGAAACCTTGGCTTCTTTTAAATATTCCAGTTTTCCTGTATTACGGTGATTAGCGATGATGTCTAATCTTGTTAAAGCCTGAAACATCGAAGCTTTAAATTTACCTTTCTTGGATTTCAGGATGCCTTTAAGCATATATGTGCGAATGCCGTCTGCCTGTGTATAGGCCTTTACGATAAGATCTGCTTCGCCGTATTTGATCGCGCTAATTACAATTGCCCTTGTGTTAACAAGCATGCCTGAAATTTGCCGGGAAGTTATAAAAAAAGCCGCTCTTTAAAAGCGGCTTTTATTTATAGAATAAGGCAGTTTTTAAACTACTCCCTGTGCTAGCATTGCGTCAGCTACTTTTACGAATCCGGCAATATTTGCCCCTTTAACGTAATCTACATAGCCGTCTTCATCTGTACCATACTCCACACATTTCTCATGAATATCGTTCATGATCTCATGCAGTTTATTGTCTACCTCCTGAGCAGTCCAGCTGTAACGCATAGAATTCTGAGACATTTCCAGTCCTGAGGTAGCCACCCCACCGGCATTAGAAGCTTTCCCCGGAGAGAAAAGGATCTTGGCCTTATGGAACACCTCAATTGCTTCAGGCGTACAAGGCATATTTGCTCCTTCACCTACGCAAATACAACCATTATCGATAAGGGTTTTCGCGTCTTTTCCTTCCAACTCATTTTGAGTTGCACAAGGAAGGGCTATATCGCATTTGATACCCCATGGAGTTTCTCCTTCATGATATTTAGCTGAAGAGTATTTATCAAGATATTCCTTGATCCTTCCTCTTTTCACATTCTTGATCTCCATTATATACTGTAGTTTCTCATTGTCGATACCGTCTTCATCATAAATGAACCCGCTAGAATCTGACATGGTAACTACTTTTGCTCCTAACTCGATTGCCTTTTCAGCAGCATACTGGGCAACATTCCCTGAACCTGAGATCACGATGGTCTTACCTTCGATATTCTCTCCTCTGGTTTTAAGCATATTCTGCGTAAAGTAAACATTTCCGTAACCTGTAGCTTCAGGTCGTATCAGTGAGCCTCCGTAAGAAAGTCCTTTTCCGGTTAGGATACCCGTAAACTCATTTTGAATTCTCTTATACTGTCCGAAAAGATATCCTATCTCACGACCTCCAACTCCGATGTCTCCGGCTGGAACGTCACAGTCTGCCCCGATATGCTTAGAAAGCTCAGTCATAAAACTCTGGCAGAATTTCATTACTTCATTATCCGATTTTCCTTTCGGGTCAAAATCTGAACCTCCTTTACCGCCACCCATAGGAAGCGTGGTCAAACTATTTTTAAATACCTGTTCAAAAGCAAGGAACTTTAAGATACTAAGGTTCACAGAGGGATGAAAACGTAAACCACCTTTGTAAGGACCTATGGCTGAGTTCATTTGGATACGGAACCCACGGTTGACCTGGATCTCTCCTTTATCATCCAACCAGGGAACCCTGAACATCACAACTCTTTCCGGTTCTACCATGCGCTCCAGCAGCATGGCATTCTGATATTTTTTATTCTTTTGTATGAATGGAATTACTGTTTCTGCAACTTCATGAACCGCTTGCATGAATTCGGGCTCATTTTGGTTTCTAGCTGACACCTTGTCCAGAAACTTTTTGATGTTTTCTTCCATAATGAATGGCTTGATTATTAAATTATAAAAATAATGTCAATATTATAGGGCAAATATAAAGATTCTATAAGGATTAGGGCTTTCATTTTTCCTTTTGATATAAAATTAACTTTTAAATTTAAAGACCTCATTTATACTAGGTTCAATTAAAATTTCGTTAACCTAGTTTTGCTATATTTGCTTTGACTCCAAGTCTAACCTTATGAAAATTAACAGGGCAATATTTTTTCTGATCTCTGCGCTATCGCTATGGCCGGTGAAAAATATTGCGCAAATAAATCTTTCCCACGAGATTGGAGTTTTAGCCGGCCCTGCCGGTTTTTTTACTGACTATGGTGAGCGCTGGAACGTACGAAACAACCTGGAAAATGAGGGTTTCGGTATAGGCTTGGTACACTATATGAATTTCGCTTATAAATCTGAATGTAGCTGCAAGGCTACCGACTGGTGGTTTAGCAAACACTTCAGGATACGTAACGAGATCGATTATATGAGCTCGCAACTGGACCATTACGGGCCAGTAGCCTCCGGTAATGACGAATCTGGAAGGCAGTTAAGAGCAATGCACGGTTCTACACAATTATTCCAATTCGGAACCTCTCTGGAATACCATTTTTTCGGTATTAAGGAATTCAGGGATTTCGCTGTACTTTTTGGTCCTTATTTAAGTCTTGGAGCACATTATGTGTACTTCAATCCCGATGCCTATTCAGATCTGGGATCCTTAGATAATCCAAAGGTCCTTTTCCGAACTTTTCAAGGCGGACTTGATCTTGATAGTGGAAGTACCTTTGCGATAGTTGGAAGTGCGGGAGTTAGATATAGAATTGGAAGGAACAATGACCTGCTGGCAGAAGCACGCTGGCACTATTATGATTCAGATTTCATTGAGGGACTAAGCCCTCCGGCAGCACAGAACAAATTCAATGATTTTGTGCTATGGTTGAATATTGGTTTTGTCTATTACCTGGATTAGAGCTCTGAAGAATTGATTATTTTACCGCCCTTCCTTAAAATATCCAGCTTAACTTTTTCAAAAGCTTCATCTTTTAAAGCCCTTGTGGCATCCTCTAAAAGGATTGCTTCAAATCCCTCATCGATGGCATCTTTAATAGAAAAATACACACAATATTCAGCTGCAAGACCTGCGAAAAAAAGCTGTTCGACACCTTTATCCTTAAGATAGCCTGTAAGACCCGTGGATTTTAAATGTGCATTGTCATAAAATCCGCTATAGCTGTCAATTTCAGGATCAGTCCCTTTTCTAAAGATACTTTCTATCTTTTCAGTTTTAAGATACGGATGGAATTCTGCTCCCGGTGTATTCCTTATACAGTGTTCCGGCCACATCACCTGGTCCATACCATTCAGCTTAATCACTTCAAATTCCTTCTCGTTGTGAGTTGTTGCAAAACTTGCGTGTCCGGCCGGGTGCCAGTCCTGAGTGGCTATGATGAGATCGAATTTTTCCTGAAGATTGTTGATCAAAGGAACGATCTCATCCCCTTTTGGAACCGCCAAGGCTCCACCGGGCATAAAATCATTTTGTACGTCTATTAAAACTAAGGTTTTCATGATTTTGATTTTTTGAATGACCTGATAAGCTCATCTCTTTCTTCCTGCATCCTTTTACTTATCCCGATCTTATAGATATGAGGGTTATTGAATCGCTTATATTCGATAGGTAATTGTGAAAGTCTCTCCAGGCTATAATCAGCAATATCGGCAAGACTCCTTTTGGACAAAAGCATCTTCCCTCCATCCATCACTTTTTTCAGCAAAGGCTCCTGTTGATATTTGCCAATTTTCATGGACTTATAAGGCTCGAAGGGATGAAACATTTCGTCGATAGATTCCTCTTCTCTTAATCCTATTACATCTGCACCAACACATTTACCATTTTCATCTTTGACCCGATATACCTGTTTTTTATGCGGAAGCGTTATTTTTACAATGCTTTCAGAGATTTTAATTCTTGGTTTATCACCAGAAGAAGCCAGTTTATAGACACCATCCAGGGCTCCGTCTGGATCCCCTATCACGAGATTGGTCCCTACCCCAAAAACATCTATAGGAGCCTGCTGCTCGAGCAAACTTTTTATGACATACTCGTCAAGCTGGTTTGACGCAGCGATTTTCACATATTCCAGTCCTGCATCATCCAGTAATCTTCTACTTTCCTTGGCCAGGTATGCAAGATCTCCGCTATCCAGGCGAATGGCCAGCAGTTTCTCCCCCCTCTTCTCCATTTCCTTGGCTACCTTAATAGCATTAGGAACACCGCTTTTCAACGTATTATAGGTATCCACGAGTAATACACAGTTCTTCGGTCTGCCCTCAGCAAAATCCCGGAAAGCCTCAAGTTCACTATCATAACTCTGAATAAAGGAGTGAGCCATAGTCCCGGAAACCGGTATATTAAAATCATGCCCGGCTATTACATTACTGGTACCATTAAATCCTCCAATTATAGCAGCACGACTGGCAAAGTAACCGCCGGAAGCCTGGGCCCTTCTTAAACCAAAATCGAGTAAAGTAGCATCGCCCGCCACCAACCTGATCCTGCTAGCCTTGGTTGCTACTAAAGTTTGAAAATTCAGCAAATTCAATAGCAAGGTTTCTATCAGCTGCGCCTCTATAATATTGGATTCTACCTGAAGGACCGGCCTGGTTGGGAAAATAACATCTCCTTCCTGGACCGAACAGATCGTCCCGGAAAAACGGAAATCCTTTAAATATTCCAGAAAATCATTCGTAAAACCCTGTTTTTTTAAATACTGTATATCATTTTCACTAAAGCGAAGCTTGCTTATGATCTCCAGAAGGTCTTCGAGCCCTGCGAAAATTGCATATCCCCCATCAAATGGGAGGTCACGGAAAAAATAATCAAAAACTGCAGTGGTATCCTTTTGACCCTTATTAAAATAGACCTGGGCCATCGCCAGTTGATACTGATCTGTGTAGGTCGCGGAAAAATTATTCATGAAGTCGTTTTACTGTCCAACCGAAACTTCCTTCAGCTTTCCTTCGTAGCGCTGAAGATCTTCATCACTGAACAGAACAAATTTAATCTTTTTAAGATGTTTCAGATCCGGTAATTCTGCTAAAATGGTATTAAAAACGACTTCTATAGCTTCTTCCGGCGGGTAACCAAAGATTCCTGTAGAGATGGCAGGAAAACCTATTGAAGAAATTTCATTTTGTTCAGCAAGCTTTAGACTTTCGTGATAACACGACTCCAAAAGCTGTTGTTCAGGTTTATCTTCTCCATATACCGGGCCAAGACAATGGATAACATAATCGTTTGGAAGGTCGTATGCTTTTGTGATCACAGCCTCCCCAGGTTCAATGGGTGCCATGGGCCTACATTCTTTATACAGTTCAGGTCCCGCTGTTTTATGAATTGCACCTGCGACACCTCCTCCCGGTGCCAATTCAGCATTCGCAGCATTTACCACAGCTTCAAGGTCATCCTGGTTAGAAATATCTCCTTTAACCGTTTCAAACTCGATATTTTGCATCTTTACCTTCATAATTGATAAAATTTTGGTCGTCGTATTAAGTTACAAAATCCTATCTTAAATCTTTTATGAAAATCCATAAATGAAAAAAGCCACCCGATTGGATGGCCTTGGCTAATCAATTTTATAAAAATCTATACCTTTTTATAGCTCGAATTATATTCTTCGATAAGATTCATTATTCCTTTTACCAGTTCTTTGGTCTCCAGCAAAAGATTAAAATACAGGGTCGTATTCTTTGGACTTGATTCTTCCGTTCTGGTCCTTTTAACCTGCTTTTCGATCTTATCTGAAAGTTTTGCAAGAATCTCATCTTTATGCGCTACGATATTTTCGATCTTATCGAACTTTCTTTCATTAAAGACTACCTCTATCTCCTTTAAAAGAGCTTCAAGAGAATCATCTATCTCCTTAAGATCATTAATCTGGTTGTATCGAAGCGGTTTGTGATTATTGTTAATATGCTTATAGCTCTTCTTAGAAATGAACTCCAGCGACTGCGCAATATCGGTAAGGTAAGCAAGTACGGTAATGTAAAAACTGCTTCCTCTTACACTGGTTTCATCCAGACTCTTTATAAAGAAGAAGATGTGATCCCTAAGATCTTCGATCTCTGCATCGAGTTTGGCTACACCTTTTTTACTTTTCTTGAGCTTGGATTTATCCTGTTTAGAAAGGCCTTCTAATACATCTGTATAGATCTTATTAGTACGCTTGATCACATTCGAAATATTATCGGCACTTTCCGAAATAATTCCCTGTACCGTGTTACTTTCCGACTTTTTCAATGCTGAATTATCAATCCTTGGTGAATGCTTCTTTTTATGTGCCAGGTAATTCCTTACCAAAAGCAGGATAGCAAGTAACAATAGGATAGCTATCGCAGAACCGCGTCCTAGATAAATAATATACGTAAGAATCCCTGCTGCTGCAAATGCACTGAATGCGGTAAAGAACCAACCTCCAATAACATTTAACACTCCAGCCACACGGTAAACAGCACTTTCTCTTCCCCAGGCCCTGTCTGCGAGAGAGGTACCCATGGCGACCATAAAGGTTACATAGGTAGTAGAAAGAGGCAATTTGTACGAAGTTGCAATGGAAATAAGTACTCCCGCAACAGTAAGGTTGATAGAAGCCCTTATCATATCGAATGCCGGCTTATCCTCCTCTTTAATTTGATGATCTTCCTCCGGCTTATCGAAACTGCGGCTTATCTTGTCACGTGTTCTTCCCGGAAGCGTAGCTCTGAAGAAATTTGCAAGATGTGTACTACCGCTCACAACGGCTCTTGAAAGAATATTAGGATTAAATTTCTCTGTACCATAGCCCTGTCTTGATAATCCAATTTCAGTTTCCGCAACGCTTCTCGCCTTTTTAGAAAACCATAGTGTCAACACCATTACCCCTCCGGAAATGAATAGTAAAATTGGCTCAGCTGGAACTTTTTTCTGAAGCACTCCCATAGAAAAGCTGGTAGCCGCTTCTCCTGAAGCAATCCATGCTTCATAAGAATGGTAGGCTGCCATTGGCACCCCGATAAAGTTTACCAGGTCGTTTCCTGAAAATGCCAGTGCCAGACCAAAAGTTCCCATGGCAATAACAAAGATCAGGATACTCTTTTTGAAGATCTTAGTGAACAGGTATGAAAACAGTGTCCAGAAAATAAAGCTTACTCCTACGAAAAGATATACCTGACTTTCCAGAAAACCTTTAAAACTGTCATAATAAGGAGTTCCTTTTAAGCCTTTGAAAAAGATGAAATATCCTATTGCGGTAAGACAGAATCCTCCGAAGAAAGCACCAAAATTCTTGATCTTCTTTTCATACTCAAAAGTGAATATAAGCCTCGACAGCCATTGTACCAAAGCTCCAATGGTAAAGGCTATCAAAACAGAAAGGAATATCCCCGAAATGATCTGGGTTGCCTTGTCGGTATTTATATAATTCGCCAGACTGGCAAAAGTCTCTGTATCGCTTGCACTTATCTTAATGAGGGCCATCACCACAGCTGCTCCAAGTAATTCGAATACAATAGATACTGTCGTGGATGTAGGCATTCCAAGTGTATTGAAGAAATCAAGCAATAATATGTCGGTGATCATAACTGCCATAAAGATGATCATGATCTCATCAAAATAGAACTGTCCAGGCATAAAGATCCCTTTCCTGGCTACCTCCATCATACCGCTGGAGAACACTGCACCTATAAATATCCCGAGACTTGCAACTATCATGATAGTTTTAAAGGATATGGCTTTGGAACCAATGGCCGAATTCAAAAAGTTTACCGCATCGTTACTCACTCCAACTACCAGATCGGCAATTGCCAGCACAACCAATGCAACTAAAATCAATAAATAAATACTTTCCATTCTTTTACTTTTAAAGGCAAAAAGCCTTATTCCTATCTATTCAATTATAAATGCAGATCAAATCCTATTCTGAATCTTAATCCTTCTTTTTCTCCAGCCAGGGTATCATAACTTAGGTCTGACTGAACCTTAAGCTTATGTCCTACAATATATTTTGAAAGTCCAAGAGTATATTCCTTTTGATCTTCCTGGCCTGTAATAGGATCATAATCGTTAGAGGTATATCTTGCCGCAATTTCATAATTGTTCTTAAATAGATATCCTGCCTGCAAATTAAAGGCATTTCCTGTAAGAACAATATCTCCTGTTGGATCATTTTCGCCCTGCTGTCTAGCAACCGGTTCATCAGCCTCACGATACGCAAACTCTCCCATTACAGACAAGCCATCATATTTGAACATCCCGTCTACGAAAGCGGTCGTTATGTCTGTTTCATATAAAGTTCCGTTGTCAAGGAACATATAAGAACCAAGATTACTTCTGGTTTTCACGGCATTGTCATTAAAATCGTAAGTAACCCCCACCATCAGTTTTGGATCCTCTTCTCTTTTAAGATCTGCCGCAGAATAATCACCTTTTGATTCAAATTCTCCAAAAGGAAGAAATTCCATTCTTGCAGTATATTGCATTCCGCCAAGGTTCCCCTCGGTCACATTACGTCCTTCTCCCTGGGAAAGAGCGAACTTTTCCCTGGTCACAAAATCACTTCCCCAATCGGTCTCATGACGAAGCTGGATTCCAATATCACGGTCTATATTAAACCGGCTATTCAGGATAGAACGGTCTATAAACTGAAGATCTCCGGAAGAAATAACCCTTTCTATGTTACCTGGTAATTTGGTTTGTCCGACCCATAGTTCAAAATTTTCGTAAAAATTCCACATTATTACCGCATCGAGAATATATCTTGGAGTATTCCTGTTGAATTGATTCGCACCGGAAATATCACGGTTGGAAAGGCCTAACTCTAATTTATATTTCAAACTTGGATCGAAAGCAAAACCTTTGAATTTTAATCGGGCTCTTCTTACTTGAAAGTTTTGTTGAGGATCGGTTAGATTATCTCCCTCAAAATTCCAATCGGTCTCAGACCGAAACTGAATTCTTGGGGCGAAATTGACACTAAAACTACTATCCTTAGCAGTGAAGTTAATCATCCCTTTTCCAAATGTAGTGTCGCTAATTTCCTGGGATGTAAGGTTCACAGAAAAACATACAAGAGCCAAAAAGGCTACAAAATTACTTAGTTTCATTAAAATCGTCTCTTAGTTTTTGTCGGCGACAAAGAAACGGAAGCAATGTTAATTTAATGTTTCCAAAGGGTTAAACCTATAAAATCATTTCTCTTAAATTTATAGAAAAAGGGCTGTCCCGTGGGAACAGCCCTCACACCATAATCTAGTCGACAAAAACTATACGATTTTAAGTGTGCGTCCTAAGACCTTACAAATAAACCACCCTTATATAACCATAGTGTCACCTGTGTATTAAATAAAAATTAATTTGTCAGGCCATTACTTATTGGTACTTTCCGTTTATACAAACATCTTTTTATCTTTAAATCAGTCTTTTAATACTCATCTTAAAATCCCATTGTCGTAAAATAGACCCATAATCTGGAATATACTTTTTGACATTATCCAATGAAAAGAAAGTTAGTTTTACTTTTAATTATCTACCTCGCTTTTATAAGTTTAGGGCTTCCGGATTCCCTGTTAGGACCTGCATGGCCAGATATGTACAGTGACCTTGGAGTGCCATCATATTATGCCGGGATACTCTCCATGATCGTAGCGATTGGAACCGTGATCTCGAGTCTTTTAAGCGGAAGACTGGTTTCAAGGTTTGGAGTTGCCGCGATCACTGCATTTAGTGTCCTGCTAACGGCCCTGGCAATGGTTGGCTATTCCTATTCTGATAATTTTCTCTTTTTGAGTCTGCTGTCCATACCCCTGGGACTCGGAGCAGGTAGTGTGGATGCAGCTCTTAATAATTACGTTGCCGTTCATTATAAAGCCCGACATATGAACTGGCTGCATTGTTTCTGGGGAATTGGTGCCGCAATAGGTCCTTTGCTCATGTCAAGATATCTTGCATCCGGCGAATCATGGAGTAAAGGCTATAATACAGTGGGCTGGCTACAACTAGGACTATTCCTGATTTTGATTTTATCGATCCCATTATGGGTAAAAAATAGAAATAGTTCTAAAAACGAAACTGAAAAACAGTTTTCCTATAGGGAGTTACTTTCCACACCAGGCCTCAAACAAATGCTAATCGTATTTTTCAGTTATTGTGCCTTAGAAGCGAGTTTTGGATTATGGGGCGCCAGCTACCTCGTATTTGTGAGAGACTTTTCACCCGGAAAGGCTGCAGGACTTATCTCATTCTATTATATAGGCATCACCCTGGGAAGATTCCTTTCTGGAATTATCAGTATGAAATGGAGCAATAAAAGAATGGTTTATTCTGGACAGGTAATTATTGCCCTGGGGCTTTTGGTCATCTTATTGCCTTACGATCAGTTGTTACTTCCCGGGTTTTTCCTGGTAGGACTGGGATGCGCTCCGATCTTCCCAAGTTTATTGCATGAGACTCCAAGGAATTTTGGTGAACATTATTCCCAGCATATCATGGGAATTCAAATGGCTAGCGCTTATGTAGGAATAAGCCTCGTGCCTCTTCTTTTTGGAAAACTGGCTTCTTATATAGGCTATTCCTCCTTTACCTGGTTCATTGGAGCAATTCTAATAGTCCAGGTTATTTTTAATTACAGGGCCAATAGGATCATACAAGCCAAATAAAACAAAGTTTAAATGAAAAAAAACCACTCGAATGGAGTGGCTTTTTTTCTTTCTTAACACCAATAATTAGTCATTTTCATCATCCTCTTCCTCATCATCTCCATTGCCGTCCTCTGCACTTAGGAAATTCCCTTCAAGATCGAACTCCAGCTCCACCCCGTTATTAAGAGTTACCTCATAACCGTCGTCTTCCCTTTCTGCTTCAATGATGGAATTATCCGGATAGTTAGCAGCTATATAATCAAGTATTGATTGTGGCAGATCTGCCGGATTGATATTGTCCTCGTCATCTCCCTGTTCATCATCGTTTTCATCTTGTGCCTGCCCAAGAAAATTCCCATCCCCGTCAAAAATAATTTCTATTTCGTTCTCCAGTTCTATTTCATAATTTCCATTATTTTCAAGTTCTGCTTCTTCAATTTCGATCCCAGGATAATAGGTGCTGATAAAGTCTAAAATATTCTGCGGAAGGTTGGCGGGGGCTATTTCTTCATCATCAAATTCGTTTTCATCATCGTCTATTCCAAGAAATTCCCCTTGTGAATTAAAGATGAGTTCAATTCCATTACTTAGTTCGATTTCGAAGTTCTGGTTATCTTCGATTTCCGCTTCAACAATGGTTAGCCCCGGATAATTCTCGGTAATATAATCCAGAATACTCTGAGGTAACGTTGAAGTGCTTACAGAAGTATCTGCCGTAAAGGCAACTGCATTCAAATCGGGTGCAAGCGTATCCTCATTATCAGAACAAGATTGCAACAATGGCAAGAGAAATATTACTGCTAATACTATTTTAAAGGATTTCATATTTTTTCGATTTTGTCATTTTAAATTCGTGGCTGTTCAATAACGGCAAGAATTCTTTTTGATTGCACAAATTTCGGAAAAATAAAGTTGAGATCTTCTTAATGGCTTGTAGAAGTTTCTGAAAATCAGTACTGTCTACCTCATTGAATTTATGAGCTTCCTCCTTTTTATTTCTTTCTTAATTAAAAATAATTCCCTGTACGTCTGATCTGCCACAGAAGTGTTTTCTTCTGCCCTTCTCAGTAAATAGGGCATTACGTCCTTAACTGGACCATATGGAAGATATTTTGCGGTATTAAAGCCTTTTGCTGAAAGGTTAAAGCTAATGTGGTCGCTCATACCATAAAGCTGGCCAAACCAAATTCTTTGATCATTTTTAGGAAGTCCGTTCTTCTTCATGATCTCCATTAGGAGATAAGAACTTTCTTCATTGTGGGTTCCTGCGAATAGCTCAACAGAATTTATATGAGCCAGTAAAAAGTTTAAAATAGAATTGAACGAATCGTTCGTAGCCTTCTTATCAATACAGATGGGATCCTTATATCCTTTTAATTTTGATCTTTCCCGCTCCTTCTCCATATAGGCACCCCTTACCAGTTTTATCCCTATTTTAAAGCCTTTAATTCCAGCTTTTTGAATCAGGCTTTTAACATAGTCTAGTCTATCCCAACGATAGGCCTGAACCGTATTAAATACAATAACTTCTTTTTTATTGTATTTTTCCATCATTTCCTCCACGAGTTCGTCTGCAGCATCCTGCATCCAACTCTCCTCTGCATCTATCAAAACGCGAACTCCACAATCATGTGCTTTTCCGCATACCAAATCAAATCGATTTTTAATTTTAATCCATTCCTGTTGATCAGATTCATTCAAATTACCGATTTCGGTAAGTTTTTGATATATATCTGATCTTCCAAAACCTGTTGGCTTGAAAACTACAAATGGAATTGCAGTATTTTCTTTCGCGTATTCCAGAGTTTTTAATGTTTTCTCTACTGCATTCTGAAATTGATTGTCTTCCTGCTTGCCTTCAGAAGAGTAATCCAAAACCGTATAAACATTTTCAGAATATAACTTTCTAACAATTTTAAGGCAATCTTCCTCGTTAACACCACCACAAAAATGATCAAAAACAGTAGCCCGAATTATTCTTTCTACAGGAAGCCCATATTTTATAGCAAACACGGTAAGAGTACTCCCAATCCTTACCAGAGGTTTTTTCTTTATTAGTTCGAATAACAGAAGAGCCCTGCTTAATTCGGAGTTGGATTTAAGGGCAAATGAAACTTCGGTATTGTCGAATATGCGTTCCACTTATTGGTCTTTAAAAATTTTGGTTAATAGGAGATATAATCCCCCAGATAACAATAGAGACTGTACCGCGGGAATTCCGAATGGAAATTCATATTGTGTCAAGTAGCCTACAACTATCCCGACAATTATACTTATTGTAGCAAACCAGTTCCATGATTTTTTAGCAGAAACAGAAGTTTTATCAATAAAAAAGTAATGACTCATTATTACTCCTGCAATTACCGGTATTACCAAGGCAAGAGCATAAAGAAAATTAACGAATTGATCCATGATCCCAATTAGAGCCAACACGATCCCTACTACGGCAAACAGCAAAGTCATGAGCTTTCGGCTTTTATTATCGTTCAAATTAGAAATATTGCATAGGACCAATCCCCCGGTATAATTGCTTACCAATTGACTAGTCCATGTAGCAACCCATAAGACTACAAACCCCCATGCTGGAAATCCGAGCTCCTGCATAACCAGGACAATATCAGCATTTCCGGATCCCATGGACATTATCCCTCCAACAAGAAATAAAGGGAATCCAACTACCACTATACCCAAGGGTATTAATATGTTATCCCGCCACCTGGGTTTAGCAAATCGAGTATAATCTGGAGCAATAAGCCACTGTGCAACATTAATACCTATCACCAAGTTTATAGCACCTACGAAAGTCAATGTCCCTTCAGGATCCCAGGAAACTATCTTTTCCCAGCCCAGATTGTTAATGGACAAATAGAGTGCTACAATAACCAATAACAAACCTGCAGGAATGGCGATATAGTCAACCCATTTGATAGAAGCATATCCAAGCACGGAAGGGATGGCGAAAAGAAATCCTATAAATGCGGTACATAAAATGTAAAGTCCAAGATTTTCATCTTTATCGATTTCCAGCAAGGCAACGAAGGCATCTGCTGCAACTGTGGTCTGTATGGCCCACCAACCAAGCGTAAGCATTAGGATAACCAAACCAACGATTATTCTGGATTGTTGCTTTCCGAAACTCAGTGCGGCCAGGGCAGATGATGTCAAACCCGTTTTCGCACCAATGTATCCCTGTACCGCATTTCCAATCCATTGGATCAATACCAGGCCCACCAATAAAATCCCAATTATTTCCAGAATACTGAAGTTGCTGATAAGGACACCTCCTATAAGAAGAACCGGTATACAGAATTCCAGTCCCCCGAAAATTATAGCAGGCACATACCAGGCTTGCCTTTCATTTAAAGGCACACTCTCTGTCACATGGCCTTTATTCTCTACCTTACTGGTTGAAGTTTTATCCATTTTGATTAATATTTTTAATAATTAGGTCTCTTAAAGATTATTTTCTCTAAAGAAAAAAGTATAAGATAAGTTTGTTCATAATCTCTTCTCAACTAGGCTTCTCTCACAAAAAAGAATAGA
>CAYWAB010000071.1:0-13828 GCA_964456105.1 uncultured Christiangramia sp.
GAAAGCTCCTATCTCTATTGATTTACCAGCATCATCAAGAAGAAAATCAATTCTTTCGCGAGCGGTCATCTTTCCTTTGGAATGATGTTTTTCGATTCTTTTTTCACCGCCTCCTAATTTAACCTTGGCCAGCTTTTGCTTCAAAGTAGAAACTAGAAGCTTATTGTGATCTTCATTTTTATTGAAGTTAATATCCATTATTTGAATTTTTTACAATAATTTAATTGTTTCAATATGATTTTTACGATATAAATGCTATTTCTAATTAAATTTTGAGAATTTTAATTTAGAAATGACTTCCGGCTAAAATACAAAAACACTCGAACTCTCTTAATTAAATGAATCACTAAAAATTAAACGATATTTGTAATTAAAACGGGATAAAATGGGAATGAATAAAAATACCATCTTCGGTTGGGCATCTTTCTTAATGTTTTTGGTTGGAACTGCCCTTGTACTCCTTGGGGTTTTAAAATACAAGGATTATGCAATTGGCTTTTCTACGGTTGGGATAGGTTTCTTTTTTATATCCTGGGTTTTTAATGCCCTGAAGGGAAGAGTGTAAATTTTGATTTCTAAAACGTAACGAATGGCTCAGGAGATAAAATCACTTGAGCCTTTTTTAATCTGAATGAAAGATGGACAGTTTCAAACTTAAATTTGGAGTATCTTTTCATAACTTTAGATTTCTTAAAAATATGTGATGGAAGAAAATAGAGAACAATTAGTAAAACACCTGATGGGCGGTCAGGCCTTTAATTCTATCGATAAGATCATCGATAACATTCCATTTGAAAAGTTAGGGATACGTCCTAAAGGATTACCTTATTCCTTTTACGAATTATTCTTTCATATTTGTTTTGCTCAAAAAGATATTCTGGAATACACCATTTCCGGAGATTACAAAACCCGTGAGTGGCCTAAAGATTACTGGCCGAATGAAATAGCTCCTAAGAATGAGGAGGAATGGGAGAAATTGATCTCAGACTATTTTGAGGATAGAGACCTCTTCCGTGACTACATCCTTGATAAAAATACAGATCTACACGCCCCTGTTAGAAACTCAGAAGAACATACTCTCCTGAGAGAGGTCCTGCTCGTTATAGAGCATACAGCATATCATACAGGGCAACTGGTAATTGTTCAAAGATTACTCGGACTCTATAATGATTGAATTCTCTGATTTTTTCAGGATATTTGCACCTCATAATAATTAAAATAAATTTTCATAATATATGTCAGACGATAAGAAAGTAATCTTCTCGATGTCAGGAGTAACCAAGACCTATCCAGGTGCAAATACTCCGGTCTTGAAGAATATCTACCTTAGCTTTTTTTATGGAGCTAAGATTGGGATCCTTGGATTGAATGGATCCGGAAAATCTACCTTACTTAAAATAATTGCTGGAAAAGACCAGAACTATCAGGGCGACGTAGTTTTTTCTCCTAATTACAGTGTGGGAATGTTGGAGCAGGAACCTGAACTTGATGAGGATAAAACTGTTCTTGAGGTTGTAAAGGAGGGAGTTGCTGAAACGGTTGCTATACTTGATGAATACAATAAGATAAATGATATGTTCGGGCTTCCTGAGGTTTATGAGGATGCAGATAAAATGCAAAAGCTCATGGATAAGCAGGCTGAACTTCAGGATAAGATCGATGCGAGCAATGCCTGGGAACTTGATACCAAACTTGAAATTGCAATGGATGCTCTAAGAACTCCTGAACCGGAGAAGAAGATATCGGTGCTTTCAGGAGGTGAGAGAAGAAGGGTCGCTTTATGCCGTCTTCTTCTTCAGGAACCTGACGTTCTGCTTCTCGATGAGCCTACTAACCACCTGGATGCAGAATCTGTTCACTGGTTGGAACATCATCTTCAGCAATATAAAGGAACTGTTATAGCAGTTACTCACGACCGCTATTTCCTTGATAATGTTGCAGGATGGATACTTGAACTGGATAGAGGAGAGGGTATCCCGTGGAAAGGGAATTACTCTTCCTGGTTGGATCAAAAATCCAAACGTCTTGCGCAGGAGCAGAAACAAGCCAGTAAAAGGCAAAAGACTTTGGAGCGCGAGCTCGAATGGGCAAAAATGAGTCCTAAAGGTCGTCAAACAAAGCAAAAGGCAAGGCTAAATAATTACGACAAGCTTCTTAGCCAGGATCAAAAGCAAATGGATGAAAAGCTGGAGATATATATACCTAACGGTCCGCGACTTGGAACAAATGTGATCGAGGCTAAAGGGGTAAGTAAGGCTTTTGGTGACAAATTACTATATGAAGATCTCAATTTCAGTCTTCCTCAGGCAGGTATTGTTGGGATTATTGGGCCCAACGGAGCTGGTAAAACTACCATCTTTAAAATGATCATGGGAGAGGAAAAACCAGATAAGGGCAATTTTGAGGTAGGAGAAACAGCAAAGATCGCCTATGTAGATCAAAGTCATTCCAATATAGATCCGGAAAAAACTATCTGGCAAAATTTTAGCGATGAGCAGGAGCTTATCATGATGGGTGGACGCCAGGTGAATTCCAGGGCCTATTTGAGCCGATTCAATTTTAGTGGAAGTGAACAGAATAAAAAAGTGAGTAATCTTTCCGGAGGAGAAAGGAATCGTTTGCATTTGGCGATGACCCTAAAAGAAGAGGGTAATGTTCTTTTGCTCGATGAGCCTACGAATGACCTTGATGTGAATACTCTAAGAGCGCTGGAAGAAGGTTTGGAAAATTTTGCAGGTTGTGCTGTAATTATTTCTCACGACCGCTGGTTCATGGACAGGATCTGTACTCATATCCTTGCTTTTGAAGGAAATTCACAAGTCTACTTCTTTGAAGGAGGATTCTCAGATTATGAGGAGAATAAAAAGAAGAGACTTGGCGGAGATGTTATGCCTAAGCGAATAAAGTATAAGAAACTTGTGAGATAACTCTATAATTAAACAGTATAAAAAAGGAGTGATTTTAGAATTCACTCCTTTTTTTATTCTTGAATATAATTACTTTTTTGGTCTTTTGTCGGGCATTGGCCCACGCAAATGGATGATCAGTCCATCCAGAAAATTCCTGAGAAACTGATCTCCGCATTCCATATATTTTTCGTGTCCTTCTCTTCTAAAGATAGCACCGAGTTCAGCTTTTGTTACCTTAAAATCTACCAGTTTACAGATATCAACTATATCTTCATTGGTCAATTTGTGAGCTACTCTTAGTTTTTTGAAAATGTCATTGTTCGTTAATCCCATAAGGCAAAGATAATTTATTCCACTTCGAATTTATCGCTATTTAATTTTAGTTTTTTTGCAAGTTTCTCAATGATCTTAAGATCACTTTTGTTTTCAATTGTATTCTTTGCATCATCAAGTAAGGTCGTACCTTCTTTATCAATAACCTCATAGTAGCCGGAATGAATTGCTTCCTGGGACTTAAGATATAATAGCATTATACTTAATTTTTGAACTAGGGTCACATCATGTTTACAATACACCCTTATTGAGGCAAGCACATTATACATTAACTCCTCGAAGTTTATTGAAGTTAGCTTAATATATGCTTTGCCATCTCTACCCAGGGAGCTGTCGTCCCGCTTTTTCATTCTTAATGCGAACAGCTCCGTCAAATAATCAATCCCGTTCAAGGCGGTACCGGGATCATTAATACCTGGAGACATTGCTTTTACGATAATTTCGGTTATTTGTTTAAAAGCGAGGGCATAATTATCCCTTACCAGTTCACCCCGGGTAAAATTAAATCCGGAAAGCACTTCATTTACCTGATCTTCGTCAAGCTCTTCTCTAGATTTGAAAACAGGTACACCTTTTAACACGAAGATTCCTTTAGCAGGTAATATTTCAAGCATGGTATCATTTTCTATGCAGAAGTCTACCAGGCTTTCCGCATGTATATTTTGAAAATAGCCTGTTTTATCAGTGTGATATTCGTACCAATCTGAAGTATCCGGAAAATCGAAGGATTTGTCTGATTCATTTTCAATCAGGTAATTCAGTCTGTCTTCAGCTAGATGAAAAATTTCTTCCAGTATATTATTGATCTGAATGTTATGAGAAATATTGTGAATAAAATAGATAAACGCACAGATGCATACTACGGTGAAAATTATTCCTAAAAGAACTGAAAATCCAGGAATCTGATATTTATCTCCTGTCGGTTGGACAGAGAACAAAATGAAAATACAAAACAGGATCGTGAACAAATAGATCCCGAGAATGACCTGGTGATTTTTGTCTGAAATCAGACCTGGAAGAAGCCTGGGTGAATAGTTACTGGAAGCCTGGTTCAATAATACCATTACCATAGAAAAACTAAATACCATCATCGAAATCAAACCAGTAACACAAGCGCTTAAAATGGTAAGTGCGGTATTTCCATTATCTACTACCAGTACAGGGAAAGTTTCAAGCAAATACTCTGAAATTCCCCGGTCTTCGAGGTAAATCATAAGAAAGGCGAAGTTGAAACCTAATGCTGCCAGTAAAGTTGGGTAAAAGGCAATATTATTTTTAACCCCGGAGAAGAAGGAGCTTAGTTTGTTGAACAGTTTTTTCATGGAAGGCTATTTATCTTAAAGGTACTTAATCTAAAATCATACTTATCCTAATAAAAACATAACAGACAAAATGGCATGAACAAAAAAGAGAATAGCGACAAATAGACATGTTTTTTTACTTGGTATCTGGATTGCTATATAGGTAGTGTAATAAATGATTAATAACCCTAAAATATAAAAGCTATGAGTTTAATTAAGAGAAATGAAACAGGATGGTTGCCTTCAGTATTTGATGATATGTTCAGGACTGATTGGCTTGGTGGCACTACAAATGTAAATAGCATAGGAACTAGTATTCCTGCTGTGAACATTAAAGAAACTGAAGATAGTTTCAACGTTGAAGTGGCCGCACCAGGTAAATCTAAAGAAGATTTCAATATCGAATTAGACAATGATGTATTGACAATATCTTCTGAGGAGAAAAAAGAGAATGAAACTACCGAGAACAATGGAAGGTTTACCAGAAAAGAATTTAGCTATAGTACCTTCAAGCGTGCTTTCAGTTTACCTGAATCGGTAAATAGTGCAAAAATCTCAGCTTCTTATAATAATGGAGTGCTTGAAATTGCATTACCTAAGAAAGAAGAAGCGAAAGTTCAGGCTAAAAGATTGATCGAGATCTCCTAATAGGTCTTAGATTAAGATTGAAGTTTATTTGATTAGTTAGAATAAAAAAGCGCCCATTTCGGGCGCTTTTTTTATTGGTTCAGTAATATCCATCGGTTACCGGCGCTTTGAATGGTAAAGATCTGTTGAGGTTTAATACTGATGATTTTTGAATTCGTTCTTACATCGAAAAGATCATCTCCTCCCTGAAAAATGAGTGGTTTCTCTGCATTCCCCGGCCAGTTTATGAGCCTTATGATTCTTCCTTTATTCGAAGAGGAAGGAGGGAGGATCAAACCTGAAACCTGATTGTTTATCCTTAAGGTGCCAATTTCGTCGGTAATGCTGAAGTCGCCGGTAGTGGAGGTTGTTGAGGAATAATTTTCAATGCCTGAACTACTCCAGTATACCTGTCCCGAAGAGTTTGTGGCAAGAACCTGTCCTTCTAAGCCTCTCGAAACTGGCAGGACATATTCTGTTTCTGGAGTCAAACCTATACCAAGCCTGCCCACGAAATAACCCGCGTAAACATTACTGTTTCCATCACCGGCTGCTACACTATAAATCCCATAGATGTTTCCTGCACCCAAACCTGTACCTATTTCATTATAAATACCGTAATTATTGCTCTTTGCGCCAAAAGTCCTTCCTACACGGTTAAAAATCCCATAGATATCACTGGTTCCGGTATTTTGATAGGTTTCATTAAAAATTCCATAATGCACTCCGTTCCCGGCACCTCCTACATTGGATTTTATCCCGTATTTAGTACCATGGGTCATACTTCGGTTGTCGTTTATTATCCCGTAAGTAGTCAGGTTGTCTGTAGAAGAATTTGCATTATCCACTTCAAGTCCTTTCTTTAAATTCAAATCCTTTCCCGCACCAATAGCGACTTGGAGCCTTGAGGTAATCTGATCTGTTCCGATACCAACGCTTGCATCGCGATAAATCAGATCTGTAATGTTATTCGGACTAAAGTTGGTTCCCGGTTTATAGAAATTTGATGATAGGGCATCGGCTACTATCGACTTCCATTTGGATTCGGTTGAGCTCCAGTAATAGAATCCAGAATTAGATCCGGGAACGTTCATATTTAAAAACACAAGCATCCCATGTTGATCTATCCCGGGATTAACCGCCGGGAACTTTTGAATTCGTGGAATAAGGATTCCATCTATTTTGTCGGGCTCATCCTTATTAGTAGCGATTATATCCAGTTGTGCTTTTGGATCTGAAGTACCGATTCCTACCTGAGCAGATAAAATTGAGGTAAGAAAGAAGGAAAAATAAATACATGTTTTTTTCACAGTCAAACAAATTAATGTCAACCATTCATGTAGAGGTTAAATGCTTTAGGGTGAGTCAAATGTATGCGAAAAACAAATATCTTTTTCAAAAATATTAAGCCATTTCTGTAATTTTTTTCTGAAGTAATTTGATCTCATCTCGGAGCTTCGCAGCCTGCATAAAATCGAGTTCTTTCGCAGCAGTTTCCATTGCTTTTCTCTTTTCGCGAACCTTTTTTTCCATTTGTGGCTTCGTAAGATATTCGGCTTCCTCCTCTGCAGCTTTCAGATCAGGTCTTTTTTCGAACTCGTAAATATCAAGTTTCTCTTTGACCAGTGCGCTGTCGAATTTTTTAACCAAAGGTTTAGGAGTTATATTATTTTCCTTGTTATAAGCGATCTGTTTTTCCCTCCGATACTCGGTCTCCTCCATGGTTTTTCGCATACTATCAGTGATCTTGTCAGCATAAAGGATTGCCTTGCCATCCACATGTCTGGCTGCCCTACCAATGGTTTGAGTTAATGATCGGTTACTTCTAAGAAATCCTTCCTTATCTGCATCTATGATAGCAACCAAAGAAACTTCTGGTAAATCGAGGCCTTCTCTTAAAAGATTTACCCCAACCAATACATCGAAAAGCCCTTTACGCAGGTCCTGCATGATCTCCACGCGCTCAAGTGTATCGATATCTGAATGTATGTACCGGCATCTTACATCTATTCTCGTAAGATACTTGGTGAGTTCTTCCGCCATTCTTTTGGTCAGGGTAGTCACAAGAACACGTTCATCTTTTTCCACACGCAGATGTATCTCTTCAATAAGATCATCGATCTGGTTAAGACTAGGTCTTACCTCCACAATCGGATCTAGTAATCCGGTAGGTCTGATTACCTGTTCTACATAGATACCTTCAGATTTTTGCAATTCGTAATCGGCAGGGGTTGCGCTAACATAAATGACCTGATTTTGAAGTGCTTCAAATTCTTCGAATTTCAATGGGCGGTTATCCATGGCAGCAGGTAAACGAAATCCATATTCTACAAGAGTTTCCTTTCTAGACCTGTCTCCCCCATACATTGCATGTACCTGGGGAATGGTAACGTGACTTTCATCCACTACCATCAAATAATCATCCGGGAAGTAATCAAGCAAACAGAATGGCCTGGTTCCCGGTTTTCTGCCGTCGAGATACCTCGAGTAATTCTCTATTCCTGAACAGTAACCGAGTTCTCTTATCATCTCAAGATCGAAATTGGTCCTTTCATCCAGTCTTTTAGCTTCCAGCATTTTTCCAATATCCTGAAAATAGCTTACCTGTTTTACAAGATCATCCTGGATTTCATGAATGGCATTTTGAAGTACATCTGGCGAGGTAACAAACATATTCGCCGGGTAGATATTAAGTCGGTCGTATTTCTCGATGACATCATTTGTACCTGGATTAAAAGCTTCTATTTCTTCTATTTCATCACCAAAAAAATGGATTCTGAACGCATTATCAGCATAACTTGGAAAAACATCTACGGTATCCCCTTTAATCCTGAAATTTCCATGGCTGAATTCTGCTTCAGTTCTCGAATAAAGGCTTTGAACAAGACTGTGAAGAAACTTGGTTCGGGAGATTTGCATGTCTCTTTCAATTGAAACTACGTTCTTCCTGAATTCAACCGGGTTTCCAATACCATACAGGCAGGACACCGAAGCCACCACGATCACATCCCTTCTTCCGCTTAAAAGAGACGAAGTAGTACTTAACCTTAACTTTTCGATCTCTTCATTAATGGAAAGATCCTTTTCTATATAAGTACCTGAAGTCGGAATAAATGCTTCCGGCTGGTAATAATCATAATAGCTTACGAAATATTCCACCGCATTATCAGGAAAGAACTGTTTGAATTCAGAATAAAGCTGCGCTGCAAGGGTTTTATTGTGAGCCAGGACCAAGGTAGGTTTCTGGACTTCTTCCACAACATTAGCTACCGTGAAAGTCTTACCAGAGCCGGTTACACCGAGAAGGGTTTGATATTGTTCGTTTTTATTAATTCCGGTGACCAGCTGTTTTATGGCGGACGGCTGGTCACCTGTTGGTTTGTAATCTGATTTTATCTTGAATTTCATTCAGCTGAATTTCTATTTCATAGCTTCACGAAATTAAGCAATTATCAGGCCTAAATCAACTTTATGTTGCTCAGGGTTTTAAGGTTAAAGATCCCTTTTCTTTAGTAAGGCTAAAGACAGATAAACGAAAATCACGATCCAAATTGAAACTATAATAAGCTGATACCAGTGGATGCCATAATCCTTATTTAATTCTGATCCCATTCTTGTTGCTGCAGCCTGAATGGCATTTAATCTGGAGAATGGTTCTACAACCAGGTTGCTCATAGATTCCAAAGGAAAGTACTGCATGATCTTACTTGCGATATCGGTTCCTTTGAAGAACTTGAAGTTCAGAACCGCATAGAGAATATTTTCAAAAATTGCCCATACTACAAGAAACCCTAGTGCAAAGGCCGATCTTTTTACAAGTACTCCAAGGAACATACAAAAGGCGAAAAATCCGGTAAGCTTAACGAAATAGGCCAGTAGATATTCCAGATCTGAAAATACTATTGATATTTCAGTATAATCCGAAAAAGATAAACCAAGTAAAAGGGAAACTATAAATAAAAATAGCGTGGATACACCAGAAAAAACAAGTACCGTAATAAACTTGGAAAGAACGAATTCTTTTTTACTTAAACCATCTATTAAGTTCTGTTTTATAGTTCTGTTGCTATATTCATTGGACATCATGGATACGATAACAATTGCCAGAAAAATCTTTAATAATGCAGCAATATAACTGTTAAAATGCCAGATGTAGGGAAAATTAAATATTCCCTGGTCTGCTACCCTGAATTCGATGGTTCCAATATTGAATTCAATAGAAGCGATCAAAGCTATAAAAGTGATCAGAATGAAATAAGTGATGATCAGTATTCTTGCTGATCGGCTATATCTTAATTTGTTGTATTCAATTTGAAGTAATCGTAACATTAATTCTGTGAGATTTGGTTGGTTAATTGAAGGAATTGTTCTTCAAGACTTTCTTTACGTTTGATGAGATAGGAAAGGGATAAGCCTTTCTCAAAAAGATATCTGTTTATTTCTTCAGCTTCCATAGGTTCGGCAAGAAAAGCGGTTAGAAGGCCTTCTTTCTCATGCACTTTATCAATTTTAGGATGATCTTTTAAAAGTTCTTCAAGTCGGTTCATATCAGAGGCCTTCACTTCGAAGAAACCATAACTGTTAATGATCTCATCGACAGGTCCGCTATATAATTTCTTTCCTTTTCGGATAATCACTACATGGGAGCAAACCTTTTCCACTTCATCTAACAGGTGTGAAGCTAGAAGGATGGTTGTTCCTCCTGCGGCGATCTTCCTGATAATCTCCCGGATCTGATGTATTCCCTGTGGATCCAGTCCATTCGTAGGCTCGTCAAGGATGAGAATTTCTGGTTCGTTGAGTAATGCAGAAGCTATCGCAAGCCTTTGTTTCATTCCAAGTGAGAAAGTACTGAATTTGCTGTCTTTTCTATCAATCAGGCCTACTATTTCCAGTTTCTCCTCAATTTTGCTTTTATCTGTTCCCTTTATCTTACAAACAAGAGCGAGGTTCTGAACGGCGGTCATATATGGATAAAAGTTAGGATGCTCTATTATGGCACCAACTTTTTTTAAGGCTTCATGAGTTGATAGAGTACCGTCGAACCATTTAAAATCTCCTGAGGTTTTATTAACCACATTAAGGACCATCCCTAGTGTAGTGGACTTCCCACTTCCGTTTGGTCCGAGAATTCCGTATACATTACCTTTTTCTATACTGAAGCTGAGATCGTCTACAGCAGTTAATTTTCCAAATTTTTTGGTCAGGTTGTTTAGACTTAAAATTGTTTCCAAGATTGAATAGGTGTTTAAAAGTACGACGGCTAAGTTAGGATTTTGTTACACTAATCCTTATAATAAGCTTATTTTTGAGTAAAGAAGATTTATCTATGGAAGAAAAACTGATGTCTAAAAAGAAGCCTGCGTTTCCAGTAAACGACCGCTTTAGTAGGTATCTTGCCAAATACAATAGAAATACGAAAATTCCGGTATTTTATGATGATCTCTTAAGATTTCAGGGTTCTATCGTGGTGTATGATCAGCATGATGAAGATACTTTTTGGGTTCGTTGTTACTATCCCGACCACGAAAGGCTTGAAATAGACAATAGTCTAAAAAAAGTGTATACGATTCTTCATTCTGATGGAAGCGAAGACTCCCTGGAATATCTTAATGTTGATGCCATTGACTATTGTACTTTCGGTAACTCGAAGCCTTTCCGGATAAAGATCAGGAATATTCTAAATGACAGCTTTACTTATTTTTACGTCAAAAAAGCAGATGCTTCCAGGCTTTACGGACTTGAATTTGAACACCTTCTTTCTCCGCACCGTATCAATTTCCTGGTATATAAGGATACGCTTATTGAAGAGCATATAGCAGGAATTCCTGGTGATGTTTTTATAGAAGATCATCTTCCGAAATGCGATGTTCGAGCTCAGACGCAGATAGCTAAACAATTTGTCAAATTCAATGAACGTTGTACAGTACGTTTGCTAGGAGATATGAGATCTTATAATTACGTAGTAATACCTACTCACGATTTTGATCATGTGGAATATCAGATACGAGCGATAGATTTCGATCAGCAGTGCTTTGAGGGTAATCTTAAGGTATACCGACCTCAGTTCTTTAAGGAGAATTACAAAATGGTAAAACTGGTTTCTGAAAAACTTGAGGAATCTTCCATAGAGCAATACCGTAAAGAAGAGCGATCTCTTCTGGCCAAACGTATGATTAATACAAAAAGTCGGTATAAGGAACTTATCCGTTGTATGATCAATGATCATGTTTCTACAAGGGAGAATGTAAAGGAACTGAGACAGGATCTTTATGCTTTTTCAAAGGACATGAAATTCAAGCGAGCCAGCACCATGGGACAGATCCTGAGAACTGCGTTAGATTTTGTACAAAGAAACTATGAGAATGTAAACACGCAGAGAATGCTTGAATAAAAAAAGCCTTAAGTTTTAACTTAAGGCCTTTGTGGATTATTTTTTCTCTTCTTTATTGAAGTAAACAAGGTAGTAGTACATCTGTTTCTCTTCGTCCCAACCTTTTTCCACGAATTTTTCAGCTGACTCAGCATTTACAAAATCCATTTTGATCTGAATATTCGTATCCAGGGTGATCACGTTTTTGATCTTTTTCCTGGCATCTGTTACCGCTTTATTAGCAATAGGGAAACTTGTTAGGTCTTCTACCTTGTATTTCGGTGCTTTTTCTGTTTTATAATTTTGAAATTCGGGAATAAGAGCCGGGTTATCTATTACCGAATTAAGGTAATTGCTCTCTTCAAAATCATCATTTTTCGCAAAGTAGTCCATGCTCCGGTTCATGAACATAACCTCTTGTTTCTTGTCTTCTGCCGGGAGTACAACATCCTTGGCAAAATTCTTGGCAAAATTCAGGTAGTTCTTGGTAAAATAGTTCTCATCTGCCAGGACATCCACCCCAAGAAAGTTCTCAAGCCAGTATTTGGTATCGTAACGATTGGAATCTACAGAAAGTATTTTATAACCTTCAGCTCTATTGGTATTGAATATAAGCGCTCCTTTGTCCAGTTTGTTTAGATTCACTCCCTGTTGAACTATCATTTCCAGATTGCCGGACTTCTGCTCGAATTGAAGGAAATCATGCTTTAATTCAGACTTGAAGATCCCGATCGCCGAAACCTTTTCATTGTCTATCTGTACATTTTCAAAATAAACAACGTAAACCTCTCCATTCTTAATATGGGGATGGTTGGATTGCTCATATAACAGAGTAGCTATCTTTTTAGAATATTCATGAGTGTTCAAAGGATCATCGAAGATAGAGTTGGAGAGATTATAAAGCTCATTAAACTCAATATCACTTTCATGGTGAAACCTATAATAGGACTCCTCTTTTTCCCGGAAAGACTTTAGAAAATACTCTTTGATGAGAGGTTTTATCTCATCATTCAAATGATAAGTTGAAGCGGAAAGGAAAATATTCTCACCACGACTTTTGTTTCCAACACGATGTATGGAAAGGGATTCGATTTGGGCATTAAAAAGGTTGATCATTTAGAAACGGATAAATGAATACTATAATTTTATTAAATCAAGTTGGGATTAATTCCAGTTTTCGTTGAATGACAGATCATCATAATCATCCGGATCATAACCATCTTCATCATAATCTCCGTTAAGAAGTCCTTCGTTCTCTCCGACGAATTCTTTATCTGGAGCATTATCAGGAATTTGGCCGTGAACGAACATCAGATTAGGATAATCCCGGCCTTCCTCAATTTCTGCAATTTGAGCAAGTTCTATTAAAAAGGTCCACATCTTTAGAAAATCGTAGACGTAAATAAGTTTGGTTTGATCTTCTGAAAGTACGCTGTCTAATGTGGTCTCATTCATCAGTTTGATAGATTCATCATTACCGCTCATGTCGAATTGATGAATCTCTTCACCCTGATTCCAGTCCTCATCACTTATATAGAAGGAGGCCATCTCAGTTCCGTCAAACCCAAAAGATTGTATTATTGTGTTATGAAGATCTTCCAGGGTGCTTTCCTGTAACATCTCTATATCTCTGAATACATCTTCCTCTGCATCTAGAATCACTCTGAATCTATAAACCATAACTAATTATTTTGGACCTCAAAGTTACAATTTTTTAATTTTCTTAGGGGCAAAAATGGTTTCCATTAACAGGTAAAACTGAACTCCAAATAGGAGAGAGGCTATAACCAGGTGAAGTGGTTGAGAGAGAAAAGGAAAGTCGAAATTATACATGGCCACCCCTGTAGCAACCTCTAATAAAATCAGGACAAGAACGATATTTATTTTATTCAGGCCTAATTCAAGTTGACGGTTTTTCCACCATAATATCAAATTGATCAGCAATACCAGGATTGAAAAAGAACGATGAACATAAAAGGTAATATTAGGATCAGCAAGCCATAAACTTTCAGCGTCATAACCTAAACTTCTTATTTGTTCGTCCACGAATTGACGTACCTGAGTTCCCATTATAACCTGAATAAGACTAAGAACTACTGCAACGATCAACAGGTTTTGAAATTGTTTTGTTTTAAACTGATTCTTTTCCTTTTCTGATGATATATAAAGAAGATAAATAAGCACTGCCACGATCACCAGGGCCATAACCATATGTAAAGTGATCTTTACCGGGGAAAGAACAGAATAGACCACAGTAGCTCCCAACCATGCCTGGAATCCCATAA
>CAYWAB010000072.1:0-13751 GCA_964456105.1 uncultured Christiangramia sp.
TTTAAAATTAAAAAATATTAATTGTTTCTGTTATATCCTAGGATGCTAAGCATCTCTTCAGAGTCCTGTTGTTCAGAAAATAAGGTCTGGGTAAGCTTACCATCCTCATCCTTATCTATAAGAATATGTTTTGGTTGTGGAATGAGGCAGTGTTGCAATCCTCCAAATCCGCCAATAGTATCCTGATAAGCCCCGGTATTGAAAAACCCGATATACAAAGGTTTTTCTTTTTTGAACTTAGGCAGGTAAATAGCATTGGTATGCTGCTCTGAGTTATAGTAATCGTCGGAATCACAGGTGAGTCCTCCAAGCAATACCCGCTCATATTCATCGTTCCAGCGATTTATGGCGAGCATCACAAATTTCTTACTTATCGCCCAGGTATCGGGTAGGGTAGTGATAAATGAAGAATTTATCATATTCCATTTCTCCCTGTCGTTCTGTTGTTTCTGGTAAAGCACTTCGTAGATCGCTCCGCCGCTTTCTCCTACGGTAAAGCTTCCAAATTCAGTAAAAATATGAGGGACATCCACTTCAGCCTCTTCACAGGCAAGTTGTATCTGGTTGATGATCTCTTCAACCATATACTGGTAATCATATTCAAAGGCCAGTGAGTTCTTAATAGGGAAACCACCGCCAATATTAAGGCTGTCCAAGGTAGGACAAAGTCGCTTCAAAGCGATATATACCTTAAGACATTTGTTCAGTTCATTCCAGTAATAGGCTGTATCACGAATTCCAGTATTGATGAAGAAATGCAGCATTCTTAGGTCTACCTGATCATTGTCCTTTAGCTGTTTATTGTAAAAGGGAACAATGTTCTTATAGCCTATACCTAAGCGGGAAGTATAGAATTCGAATTTTGGTTCTTCCTCAGAAGCGATTCGTATTCCTACCTGGAATTTACCTTCAATGCTTTCTGAAAGCAGGTCCAGCTCTTCGTAATTATCGATAATAGGGAGACAGTTTCGGTGGCCGTTATTCAGCAATCTACTTATATTCTCTATATACTGGTCTCTTTTGAAACCATTGCAGATCACCCAGGTATCATCGGTGATCTTACCTGTTTTCTTTAGTTTCTCAACGATATTGATATCGAAGGCCGACGAGGTCTCAATATGTATATCATTTTTCAGGGCCTCATTCAGTACATGCTTAAAATGTGAACTCTTGGTGCAGTAACAGTAATTATAGGAACCCTTATAATCGTATTTTTCTATGGCATTTCGGAACCAGTTCTTTGCCCTGAGAATGTTCTCAGAGATCTTCGGCAGGTAGGTGAATTTTAATGGAGCTCCATATTTTTTCACCAGCTCCATCAGGTCTATATCATGGAATTTTAACTCGGTTCCCTCTAAGGTAAATTCTTCCTGTGGGAAGTAGTAGGTTTGATCTATTAGGTCGCTGTACTTAGTGTTCAATTTATTAGAAAATTTTTAAGGCTAAAAATTAGAGAATAATTTAAAGGGTCAAAAAAATCGACTGGTAAATTAATGTTAAGAAAACCTGAAAATTCCTGGGAGCGTTCCATCGGATTTCGATCAACGCTGCAAAGAGTAGCTGATAGGGTATCAGACAGGAAGAATACGAATTCGTTCAATTACATAAAAATCGACTGGAAGCCTTTTAATAAAACAGCTTCATTTTTTTGACAGGATAAAAGTATTAAAAAAACTTCAGGCGCTGCCAAAAAATATTTTAATGCATTCCGAGGTTTATAACCTCCTGTTCGGTAAGATTCCGGAACCTTCCGCGAGGAAGATCTTTCTTGGTGAGGCCGCCAAATACGACCCGGTCCAGACTTTCCACTTCATAGCCAAGGCTTTTAAAAATCCTGGTAACGATATGTTCTTTAATGCTGTAAAGCTCGATGCCAACTTCTGTGTGAGGTTTGTCCTCGATAAAACTGGCGTCGGTGATCACAACCTTCGAACCCTCTATATACACTCCCTTTTTGATACTGTCCAGATCTTCCTGACTCAAATTTTTGTTCAAACTCACCTGGTAGATCTGCCTGATGCCATTCTTAGGCTTGGCAAGTTTTTTAGCAAGCGTGCCGTCATTGGTAAATAGAAGGAGACCTTTTGCCTGGTTATCCAGTTTCCCCACGGGGCTGACTTTCGCTTTTGTGGCCTTGGCAATAAGGTCCATTACCGTTCTGCCTCCTTTTTCAGGATTACCGGTAACAAAGAAGCCGGCTGGTTTATTTAAAAGAAGGTATTCCGGTTTTTCAGGATTAAGTCTTCTGCCGTCAAAACGCACATCGTCTTCAAGCTTTACACGGTAGCCCATTTCGGTAATGGTTTCGCCGTTTACGGTAACGTTTCCGGCCTTGATGTAAAGATCGGCTTCCCGTCGAGAACAGATCCCTGAATTGGCGATATATTTATTTAGACGTATTCCTTCAGAATTGGAGAGCGGGCTTTTTTCCATTTTAGGAGTGATAGGCGCATTCCCGCGCGCATAGGATTTCTTCCTGGCACCACCGCCTTGTCTTCCGCTTCGTTTATCACCCGAATATTTATCTCCCCTGCTTCCGGTAGACCGGTTCTTTCTGTCTCCTGAAGATCTGTCGTGCCTGCTCATTTCTATAATTTTTTGCAAAGATACATGATAGCAAATGAGGAAGCCAAGTATTTGAGAAAAGTTTTAGAATGAGGGAATTACTAAAAAACCCTTCTTAGCACCTCGTCGATATCTATAAGAAGAATACTGAAAACCCCAACGACAATGATCAGTTTCAAAATGTTATGCAATAGCAGGTATTGCCATTTCGCAGTACTGAAGTATAAAAGCAGCAGGAAGATCACAAGCAAAAGGAATGAGGTATAGAAATAATAATCCATATATCCCATATCGTATACATTTACTAAAAGATAGATAGGGATAACGGCCAGGATCGCGCATATGCTAAGAAAGAATTTGCTCCACTTCTCCCCGTGTACCAGCGGGAGAGTCCTGTAATTCTGCGCCATATCGCCCTGCATGTTCTCGAGATCCTTTACCAGTTCACGCATCAGTATCATCAAATAGAGGAACATGGCGTGGATAAAGATCACCGTTTCAAAATTCTTGTAATAAATAAAGATCACAAAGAACGGAGTAATGGTAAGTACTGAGGCAACCAGGTTACCAAGGATAAGAATCCTTTTGAGTCTTGCTGAATAAAGCCAGATCACAAAAATATAAATGGAGAAGAAGACCACCGCTCTAAAGGATACATAGCTTGCGAAAAAGATCGCAGCAAAATTAAGTATGAAGTAAACCGATAATTTGGTTCGCTGACTTACGACCCTGTCTAGCATGGTCTTATTAGGCCTGTTGATAAGGTCCTTTTCGCTATCGTAAAAATTATTTATGATATACCCCGAAGCGATAACGCTGGAGGAGGCGAGTACCAAAAAGAAAAGATTAGGATCGAAGAAAACTTCGCGAAGCGGCTTGTCATGAGCCAGGATGAATGCCGAAGTAAGATACTGGGCAATGATCATCACCAGGATGTTGTAGCCTCTTACTACAGAAAACAGGCTAAGGATCTTCAGTAGCAAGCGTTTGTTCGCTATGACTGCCATTTAGTAGCTTTAGAAGTTGTAAACTACCTCCAGGTTGTATCCTTTAAGTGCTTTTCTTGCTTTTTCTATGTCTTCAGTAAATCCAAGTATATAACCGCCACCCCCGGAACCGCAGAGTTTAAGATAGTAGTCGTTGGTTTCGATTCCCTTTTTCCAAAGTTTATGGAATTGCGCGGGAATCATTGGTTTGAAGTTATCGAGTACGGTATGAGAAAGTTTTTTCACATTCTGGAAAAGTGATTTAACATCACCTTTCAGGAAATCTTCCACACAGGCATCGGTGTGTTTTACGAACTGCTCTTTAAGCATGATGCGGAACGGCTCCTGCTTCATGTTTTCCATGAAGATGCTCACCATTGGTCCGGTCTCCCCAGTAGTGCCGCTGTCCAGCAAAAAGACTGCTCCGGTTCCATTCTCTGTTTGGGAAGGAATACCTGCAGGTTCTATATTTTCTTTTGAATTGATCAGGATAGGGATGCTCAGATAAGAATTAAGAGGATCCAGTCCTGAGGATTTTCCGTGGAAGAAAGATTCCATTTCTCCAAAGATCGTCTTGAGCTTTAGAAGTTTCTCACGGGTAAGATTTTCAAGTACGGTGATCTTATCCTTCGCGTACTTGTCATAGATCGCAGCAACAAGTGCTCCACTGCTTCCTACTCCATAACCCTGAGGAATACTGGAATCGAAGTACATTCCTCTGTGAATATCAGCCTTTAGGGAATCAAGATCGAATTGTACAAGTTCCGGCTGGTTCTCCTGCAAAGTTTCAAGATAGGCAGCGAACCTTTTGAGATTGTTATTAGAGTTTTGAGCCTGTTCCCCAAGGTTGTCGTCCACCTTAAGAGCGCCATTATAAAAATTATAAGGGATGGATAGACCCTTGGAATCCTTAATGATCCCATATTCTCCGAAGAGAAGTATTTTCGAGTAAAATAATGGTCCTTTCATAAGCAATAAAGGTTCTGTAACAGGTACTTAAAGGGCTGCAATGGTTAAAACTACAAATTTTTTGCTCCAAGTCCAACTTTGTCGCAAATATAGTGTCCATTCTGACAATACGCAACTAACTCATTCTTAATGAATTCTAAAACTTGGGATTCCTTATTTTCAGGATAAAGTAGATGAACATTTGCTCCCGCATCCAGGGTAAAGCAAACCGGTACTCCTGTTTCCTTTCTGTATTCCCAGATCTTGTTCAGGATCTCAAGGGTATTGGGTTTCATAAGAACAAAATAAGGAAGACTGCTCATCATCATGGCATGCAGACTCAATGCCTCGCTTTCCACGATCTGGATAAAAATATCCAGATTCCCGTTCTCAAGTACAGGAATTAGGTTGGTGAGGTTATCGTTGGCCTGCTGGAATCTTTTTTCAGCAAATGGGTGTCCATGCATCAGGTCGTGCCCCACCGTACTGCTTACCTGTTTTTCTCCTTTATCTACAAGAAGAATGGTATCGCGATAGGTTTGATAGATCTCATGAACTTTATAAGGATATGGGCTACCAAAGAGGTCTGAAGAATTCTTCACTTCGTCATGTTCTCCCCAAACTACCAGTCCGCCCTCGATACTTCTGCAGGCACTTCCGGAACCAAGACGGGCAAGAAAAGATGCCTTTCGTTTAAAATGATCTTCCGGAGTATCCGGATAAAGTTCTTTTTCCAAACTCATTACCCCCAGAGCAAGTGCGCTCATCCCACTTGCAGAGGAAGCGATGCCGCTGCTGTGCGGAAAAGAATTTTCACTGGAGATCTCAAAAGCATAGTCCTTTAGATAAGGACAGTATTCTTCTATTCGCTCAAAGAATTTCTGAATTTTTGGTTTAAAGTCGTCCTTCTTTTCACCTTCGAAAAAGAATTCAAAATCAAAACCTGAACTTTTCTTCTCTTTCTTTTTAAATTTAAAGTTGGTGGTACTTTTACAATGATCCAGTGTAAAGCTGATGGACGGATTAGCGGGGATCTGGTTGTTCTTTTTTCCCCAGTATTTCACCAGTGCAATATTGCTGGGCGATTGCCAGGTATATTCACCCGAGTTTACCTCTTTAGCTTCGTTCTTAGGGATAAAATCCTGTGGCCTCATCCTGAAATTTTTTGTCAAAGTTAAACTTTTATGTTCTTGTTGCCTGCAGAAACAATTCAAATAAATTCCTATTTTAGTAAGCTCAACCAGCCAAATATGACTAAAAAGCTTTTCATAAGAAGTTCTTTTTCGGTAGTTATTTGCCTCATTTTTGGCTTTGTAGGGGTGCTGACTGCCGAGAGTGGGATATCAGACTGGTATACTTACCTGGATAAACCATGGTTCAATGTGCCGGAAAATATCTTTAGTCCGGTTTGGATCATTATGTATATCCTGATGGGTATCGCTGCCGGGATAGTCTGGTCCAAGGGATTCTACCATAAATGGGTAAAAACCGCATTATATCATTTTGGATTTCAGCTTATTCTCAACGGTTTTTGGTTCCTGCTGTTCTTCGGTCTTCAAAATCCTCTTCTCGCCTTGATCGATATCGTGGTCTTGTTCATAATGATATTAATTACTATAAGGTGGTTCAGGATCGTTAGTGCCACAGCCGCCTACCTTCTAATTCCCTACGCGATCTGGGTACTTTTTGCTATAGTGCTTAATTTCGAGATCTGGAGACTTAACTCATAGCCATGGCGGCCAGGTAACCTCCCGTCCATGCATTCTGAAAGTTGAAGCCACCGGTGATGGCGTCGATGTTCAGGATCTCTCCGGCAAAATACAGGTCTTTATGCAGCTTGCTTTCAAAGGTTTTAAAGTCGACCTCCTTAAGGTCTATTCCTCCGGCAGTCACGAATTCTTCTTTAAAGGTACTTTTTCCGTTCACGCTGTATTCAGCTGAAGTAAGTTCCTCTGCAAGACTAATTATTTGATCTTTGTTCAGGTCTGCCCAGTTCGTATCGGCAGCGATAGAGGAGGCTTTAACGATAGTTTGCCATAAGCGTTTAGGCAGACCAAACTGGGTTCTTGTAGAAACTTGTTGTTTGGAGATAGAAAATTTGAATTGCTTGAGCTCTTCTATAATATCTTCTGAAGTGTAGCCGGGTAACCAGTTCACTATGATCCTGAAATTATAATCCAGATTGTTCAGTTCTCGTGCCCCCCAGGCTGAAAGTTTTAGTATGGCTGGACCGCTCATCCCCCAGTGGGTGATCAATAGCGGGCCTGAACTTTCCAGTTTTTCTCCCTTTACCAATACTTCAGCTTCAGTAGTGATTCCCGCAAGATCCTTAATTCGCTCGTCCTTGATGTTAAAGGTGAACAGGGAAGGCACTGCATCAACTATAGTATGCCCCATTTTCTCCAGTAGAGTCCAGACCTTGGGATTACTGCCTGTTGCCAGCATAAGTTTGTCGGTTTCAAAAACATCAGTATTAGTGCTTACTTCCCAATTGTTAGCATTTCTGCGAAAGCCTTTAAAGCTCTGCCCGGTCCTGATCTCTATATTGAGTCTCCGGCATTCTTTTAAAAAGCAATTGATGATGGTTTCTGAACTGTCCGTTACCGGGAACATCCTGCCATCTTCCTCGGTCTTTAGTTCTACACCGCGTTTCTGGAACCAGCCGATGGTGTCTCCCGTCATGAACTTATGAAAGGGTCCGCGAAGTTCTTTTTCACCTCTTGGATATCTTTTTACCAGTTCGGCAGGAATAAATTCAGCATGGGTCACGTTACACCTGCCACCACCCGAAACCTTCACTTTGGAAAGTACCTCCTTCCCGCGTTCCAGTATGGCAATACGAAGCCCGGGATTGCTCTCTGCCGCATTTATAGCGGTAAAGAATCCTGCTGCACCTCCACCTACAATAATGATATCGTACTTATCCAATTTTGCCGGGTTATTAGATTGCAAAAGTAGTCAGATAAAGCCGAAGTGGAAATTTGTTTCTCAGGGATTTAATTGAAGCAGCGGATTGTGAAGCCTGTTTGGGTAATCGGATATGATCCCATCCACTCCAAAATCGATCATTCTAAGGATATCCTTCCGTTCGTTCACGGTCCAGACGTTCACCTTAAAACCATTTTCCTGGCTAAGTTTGGTGTTGTCGCGGGTAATGATTCCAAGGGATGGATGTATATAGGAAGCATTTAGCCGCCTGCCAAGTTCAATGGCTTCCGGAACACTGGCCTTACTGAGTACGGCGAGCGGAACATGATCGTCGAATTGCCTTACTTTAAAAAGTTCGTTCTTCTGGAAACTGGAAATGATGAAGTCTGAATACTGCCAGCCATCATTCTTTATTCTTTCCTGGATTAGTTCACATACCGGCCCTGCAGTGTTCAATCCCTTTAGTTCTATATTTATTAGACACTTTCCCTTTATTAGGTCCAGCACTTCTTCTAATAAAGGGACCTTATAATGTCCCTCTACTTTTAATTTCCGAATCTCTTCAGCAGATCTTTTTGCGATCTCCCCGCTGCCGTCGGTAGTGCGATCCAGGGTAAAGTCATGCAGAATCCATAATTCTCCGCTGGCACATTTATGTACATCTATTTCAATCGCATCCACCCCGATATCCAGTGCTTTCTGTATACTTTCGAGGGTGTTCTCGGCAAGGTGACCTTTGGCACCGCGGTGACCTATCTTTAGAAATTCGTGCATCTTCAAATGTATTAATTAAATCAGTTTTCTGAAGGTTTTTTAAAAGGCGTAAATTTAATATTTACAAAGGCTTAAGACGGATTAACATTTATTTGGCTTCAAAGCATTGTAATTTTGATCAGTTCAAATGATCCCTTAGCCGGGATTTTTGAAACAATATTATGGAACTGAAAGAACTGTTTTTATACAAGGAGAACGAATTACTGGCCATCGTACTTACTTCAATAGGTATTTATATTGCCGTGATCATCTTTACCCGTATCGCAGGCAAGCGTAGTTTTTCGAAGATGTCGAGTTTCGATTTCGCGATGACGGTTGCCATTGGTTCCATGGTTGCAACCACCATTTTAAGTTCGGGTGTTAAGTTGTGGGATGGAGTGATAGGCATCGCGGCGGTCTATTTTCTTCAGCTTTTGGTGGCTATGCTCAGGAGATTCCGGGTCATTCAGAAGGCGGTGGATAATGCGCCTTTGCTGCTCATGGACGGTGACAAGATCCTGCATAAAAACCTCAAAAAGGCGAGGGTGACAGAGGCCGATCTCAGGTCCAAGCTTCGTGAGGCTAATGTGATCAGGCTGGAACAGGTTAGGGCAGTAATTTTTGAAGCAACCGGTGACATTTCCGTGTTGCATTCCGGTGATCAAAATGTCGAGGTGGAAGACTGGCTTCTCAATGATGTGGAACGATAAAAAATCTTTAAATTAAGTGAGAGCAGTTTGTTCATCAAGAAAAACTTGCTGTGATCAACAAATAAATAATGTACAGACCTCCAAAATATCAAAAAGACGATAAAGCTTTCATCTTTTCCTTTATAAAGGAGAATCCTTTCGCAACCTTTATTATCAATGGTGACCGACTTCTGGCCACCCATATTCCTGTGCTTACTGAAGGGGATGAGAACAAATGGAGACTTTACGCTCATATTTCAAACCATACCAATGAGCAGAAGAAGTTCCTGAAAGACGGTACAGAAGCGCTGATAATTTTTCACGGGCCTCATGCCTATATATCTTCTTCCTGGTACCGGGAAAAGGATATAAGTACCTGGGACTATACCGCGGTTCATGTTAATGCAAAAGTGAAAGTACAATCTGGAGAGGAGCTTAAATTGAATCTGAAAAAACTGGTGCATCATTTTGAAGAGAAGCAGGAAAATCCGCTTTTCTATGAAGATATCCCGGACCAGATGCTTAGGGAGCATCTACCATTAATTACCGGTTTCTGGCTGGAGCCTTTTAAAGTGGAAGGGATAGCGAAACTGCACCAGGCCTATGAAAAACATGATATTAAGACGGTGACCGAAAAGCTGGACAAATCAGATAGCTTTATTGCAAGACAGCTGAGCGAGACTATGAAAGAAGAGAATAAGAACAAATAACAGCGAGATCATGGGAAAGAAAGACTTTTTGGAAGAATACCATAAGAAAAGGGATTTCGATATTTCTTCGGAGCCCTTTGGTGATGAAAAGCATAAAAAAGACAAGGATAAACAGATCTTCGTGATCCAGAAGCACGATGCTTCAAACCTGCATTACGATTTCAGGTTGCTCATCGACGGAGTATTAAAAAGCTGGGCCGTACCTAAAGGCCCTTCTACCGATCCCGATGAAAAGCGTCTTGCGGTGCGAACTGAAGATCACCCGATAGAGTATGCCGACTTTGAAGGGGTGATCCCGGAAGATCAGTATGGCGGAGGAACAGTTATGGTCTGGGATGCCGGCACGTATGAGAACGACAAGAAAGATGATGACGGTAAGCTCGTGCCGATGGAAGATCAGCTGGAACAGGGCCACTCCACTTTTATTTTGAAGGGGAAAAAACTCAAGGGAGGTTATACCCTGATCAGGACCCAGAAAGGAGAGGATGAAAAATGGATCCTGAAAAAAGTGGAAGATGATGAAGCGGATGCGCGCCGCAACCCCGTGAGTACCGAGAAAAAATCGGTGCTTACCAGCAGGACCATGAAACAGATCAAAAAAGAAGCTGATAAGGATGAATGATCTTCTAAAGAAAATACCCGAGGAATTTCAGGACGACATTAAAGAAAAGGACCAGCCGGACTGGACGAGTCCAATGCTGGCCAAACTTACGCACGATCATTTTTCAGATGAAGAATGGATCTATGAGCGAAAACTGGACGGGGAGCGTTGCCTTATTTTCAAAAAGGAGAAGGAAGTGAAGATCATGTCCCGTAACAAGAAAAACCTGAATGACACCTATCCCGAGATCGTGGAAGCCTTCAAAAAGGAAAATGCGAAACATTTTATCTTAGACGGTGAGATGGTCGCTTTCGATGGGAAAAAGACGAGCTTCTCCGAGCTTCAGAAAAGAATGCATCTTAAGAATAAAGAGGAGGTGGCTAAGAGTAAGACGAAGGTCTATCTCTATGTTTTTGATCTTCTGTATCATGATGGTTACGATATTACCAAAGTACCTTTAACCGAACGTAAGAAAGTGCTGAAAGAACTAATAGACTGGAAGGACCCGCTTCGATTTACTGCTCACCGGAATGCAAAAGGAGAAGAATATTATGAGGAAGCCTGCAAGAAAGGCTGGGAAGGCCTTATCGCCAAGAAAGGAGATAGTAACTACGTGCACAGCCGTTCCTCGAACTGGCTTAAGTTCAAATGTGAGAATCAGCAGGAATTCGTGATAGGAGGGTATACCGATCCACAGGGCGAACGTGTGGGTTTCGGGGCACTGCTACTGGGATTCTATGAAGATGATAAACTACAGTATGCCGGGAAGGTGGGTACTGGATATACCGATGAGATGCTGGAAGAGCTTCAGTCTAAAATGTCGGAGATCGAGATCGATGAACCTGCTTTTGAAAATGAAGAAGATCTTCCAGATAAGAACGTGCACTGGCTAGAACCAAAGCTGGTGGGGGAGGTTGCCTTTACCGAATGGACCGGCAGCAATAAACTGAGACATCCCAGGTACCTTGGGTTGAGAAGGGATAAAAAAGCAAAAGACGTAGTTAAAGAAGGTTGATATGGCAGATGAGATAAATATTGGGAAAGACAGTTTTGAAGTTAATAATCTGGACAAGCTTTTCTTTCCAAACAAAGAATATACTAAGAAGGACCTCATGGATTTCTACGAGAAAATGGCGGAAACCATGTTGCCGCATATCGAGGATAGGCCGCTTACCATGATCAGGTATCCGGATGGGATAGACGGTAAAAAATTCTACCAGAAGGATGCTCCCGATTATTTCCCGGACTGGATCGAAACAAAGTCCATCAAAAACAAGGAAGGCGGTAAGACCAATTATGTGATATGCACCAAAAAATCCACTTTGGTCTATCTTGCGAGTCAGGGTTGTATCACCCCGCATATCTGGCTTAGCAGGAAGGATAAGCTTGAAAAGCCAGACAGGATGATCTTTGACCTGGATCCTTCCAAAGATGATTTCAGGGAAGTTAAGGAGGCCGCCAGAAGGATCCGTGAACTCCTGGAGGAAGAATTGGGATTGCCTTTGTATCTCATGACCACCGGGTCTAAAGGAATGCATATCGTTGTTCCTTTAAAAAGAGAAAGGACATTCGATGAGGTACGCGATTTTGCTCAAAAGGCAGGACGATACCTGGAGAATGAGTATCCGGACGAAATGACGACCAATTCCCGAAAGGAGAATCGGAAGCACAAGCTCTTCCTGGACGTCGCGCGAAATGCCTTTGGGCAGACAGGCGTGGCACCCTATGCGGTACGTCCCCTGGAAGGTGCACCGGTAGCGACTCCGCTGGAGTGGGACGAGCTTAGCCGTTCCTCACTTTCCGCAAGAAGTTATACCATAAAAAATATCTTTAAACGATTATCGGCCAAGGAAGATCCCTGGAAGGATATCAATTCGCATGCGGTAAGCCTTGATTCAGCCGTGGAAAAACTCGATAGTATCTTTGAAGAATAGAAACTATCTAAAAAAAGATCCCCTGTGCCTTTACAGCAGGGGATCTTCTATTCTATAAGCTCACTTAATTGTTGGTCTTAGTCGATTTTTTGCGATATCTCATGTTCAGCATTTCTATTGCCAGGGAGAAGAACACCGCGAAATAGATATAGCCTTTTGGCACATGGTAGTGAGCGCCTTCCACGATGAGCATCACCCCAATTAGGATAAGGAACGAAAGTGCAAGGATCTGAATGGTCGGGTGCTTGTTAACGAATTCGCCAACAGGCCTTGCGAATACCATCATCACGATAATGGAAACGATCACGGCGATGACCATAAGGATGATCTCGTTGGTTAGGCCCACTGCGGTGAGTATCGAATCAAAAGAGAATACCAGGTCGAGCAGTACTATCTGTATGATCGCAGAAGTAAAGCTCATCCTGCCTTTAGTGATCTTTCCGGAAGGCACTTCTTCCTGTCCTTCCACTTTATGATGTATCTCCAGGGTACTCTTCACCAGGAGGAAGATACCCCCGGCAATGAGGATGATGTCCCGCCAGCTGAGTTCGAAATCACCCAGGTTCAGAACCGGCTGGGTAAGGCCAATGATCCAGGTAATACTTAGCAAGAGCAGGATACGCATTACAAGCGCAATGGTAAGGCCGCCGAGCCGTGCTTTCTTCTGGTCTTTTTCCTGCACCTTTCCGGCGACCAGAGAGATAAAAATGATGTTGTCTATTCCCAGTACGATCTCGAGAAAAGTAAGCGTAAGCAACGCCACCCAGGTATCGGGTTGTAAAAAAATTTCCATTCTTGTTAGGTTGTTAAGGGCCCAAAATTATAGAAAAAATAAAGTACTCGGGTTAAAATTATGCAAAGTTCTGGCGCTTAATCGAATCCGAATTTAAAGGCGATGCCACCGTATACCGAAGCCTGGAAAAAGTCATAATCGGTACGCCAGCGGTATTCGCCCCGGGCATAGATAAAGAACCGGTCGAAGTGGTATTCCAGCCGACTGTTAAGCGCGAGGGACGGATAGGTCTTCCATGGTCGGCGAATAAAAGAAAGCGATAGGTCTGCCACGGGAATAAGCATTTTTCCCGGCCGGAAGACATAACCGGGATTTATACCAAGGGACTGGTATTCTATGGCCGTAAAGCTTTCGTAGTACCCAATAAGGCTGAAGTTCTCGTTACGGTATCCAAAATTGAAGGTGCCATCATAGGCCTGCCCGTTCACGGTACCTCCAAAGATCGCATTCCGCACATCAAGGCCGGTACCCACAAAGAAATAATTGACTTCCCGGGTTAACCAGAACTGGGAGAATCCCTGTAAGGGTAGCAGCAAAAGCATAAGGAAGAAAAGTCTTTTCATTACAAAAGGGCCGTGCCCCGGGAATATTAGGTCTCTTCTTGGGAGTGCATATTAATATACGGCATAATTGGGAAATTCGAGGATCGGGCAGGAAATAAATATAGATCCAGATCAGGGTCATGCTATGCGTGAGGCTTAAATGATAAGAGCTTATGATAAATGATAAAGAGGATAATAAGTTGCGTTTATCCCGTAATGGTTTCTGATAAAAGCATATTTTAGTTGCGATATAACAAGTTAGGATGCAATTCGTGCGTCCTGGAGCTGGCTCTCAGCATCAA
>CAYWAB010000073.1:0-13675 GCA_964456105.1 uncultured Christiangramia sp.
TATCCAGTTCAGCACCAATTTTTTTAGGTTCTGTAAAATTAAATGGAGTTCCTTCTACCGGTTTTAGTTCTCCGGTAGGAATCAGGGTTTCATCGACAGGCAGATACTTATCAGCATTGATCTCTACTACATGGTCCAGGATCTTTTTACTGAAGTCTCCAGAAAGGTTGAAATAGGAATGTTGTGTAAGATTCACTATAGTCTTTTTGTCTGTGGTCGCCTCATAACCTATATCCAGAGTATTATCTGAAGTAAGGGTGTAAGTAACCACTGTTTGCAGATTACCTGGATAGCCACCCTCCATATCCTTGCTGGTATAAGAAAGTTTAAGAGAAACGGAATCTTCAGCTTCGGTTACTTCTGCATCCCACACAACCTTGTCAAATCCTTTTTCCCCGCCATGCAGATGGTTCTCGCCATCATTAGTTTCCAGAACATATTCAGTTCCGTCTAGCGAAAATTTAGCCTTAGCGATTCGGTTTCCATATCGTCCGATAATAGCGCCGAAATATGGATTCATTTCTTCATACTGAGAAAGCGAATCCAAGCCAAGGACAACATCTTCATACTCTCCATCTTTATTGGGAACCTTTAAGGAGGTAATGATACCACCATAAGTGATAACAGACATTTCCAGGCCTTCGTCATTTGAAATTATATACTTTTCGACGGCCTCTCCATTAGAAGTTTCTCCGAAATTTTCTGTTTTAACACTAAATCCTTTTTCTTCCATTTTGGATTCTTCTTTTTCAGATTCATTTTGGGAAGCATCCTTACATTGTATAAAAACAAGTAAAACTGCCATAAAGATCAATCTTAGAAGTTTATTAAAATTTTTCATAATCTATTGGTTACATTCCGTGCTGGAACAGGTGATAATATGCTTCATTGGCATTTAAAGTATCCTTGAACTGACGTACAGTAGTATTCTTGTCTATAACCAGCAGTTCTATGCCGGCTATATCAGCAAAATCTTCCAGAAATTCGGTTGTAAGCGCCTGGGTATAAACTGTATGATGAGCTCCACCAGCAAGAATCCAGGAAGTTACAGCGGTATCCATATCTGGTTTGGGTTCCCAAAGTACACGGGCCACCGGTAAATTAGGCAGGTCGGCTTCAGGCTCCACGGCCTCAACTTCATTTACTATAAGTCTGAACCGGGTTCCCATGTCGATTAAAGAGGCATTTAAGGCAGCTCCTTTTGGCGAATTGAAAACCAGTCTTACCGGATCTTCCTTTCCTCCAATTCCAAGTGGGTGAACTTCGCAAGTAGGTTTTGCATCTGCAATAGATGGACAGATCTCCAGCATGTGGGATCCCAGAACATAATCTTTACCTTCAGTGAAATGGTTGGTATAATCTTCCATAAAAGAAGTTCCGCCATCCAGTCCCTGAGCCATCACTTTCATAGCTCTTAATAAAGCTGCAGTTTTCCAGTCACCTTCAGCACCAAAACCGTAACCATCTGCCATTAATCGTTGTACAGCAAGTCCTGGTAGTTGTTTAAGGTCTCCTAAGTTTTCAAAAGTATCAGTAAAAGCTTTAAAACCGCCTTCATCAAGAAATGCGCGCAACCCAAGTTCGATCCTGGCAGCATCTACCAAAGATTGCCTTTTATCTCCACCTTCCTTCAGGGAATCTGTCAGTTCATAGTCTTGCTCATATTGCTTTAGAAGTGAGTTCAGGTCTTCATCTGAAACTCGATCTATATGTTTAACAACGTCTGAAGAATCATAACCATTAACCTCCACACCAAATTTGATCTGAGCAGCTACTTTATCACCTTCTGTTACTGCCACCTGACGCATATTATCACCTATCCTGGCAACTTTCAAATTTTGTAATTCATCCCATCCAAGAGCTACACGCTGCCAGTTACCTATTTTCCTTTGAGTAGCATCCGTTTTCCAGTGACCAACGATAACTTTTCTCTTTTTTCTCATTCTGGACATGATAAAACCAAATTCACGGTCACCATGAGCTGACTGATTCAGATTCATAAAATCCATATCGATCTTACTCCATGGGATTTCAGAATTGAATTGTGTATGCAGATGGCAAATAGGTTTCTTAAGCAGACTTAGACCATTGATCCACATTTTTGCAGGAGAAAAGGTATGCATCCAGGTTATAACCCCAATACAGACTTTACTGTTATTTGCCTCTAACATCACGTTGGTGATCTCATCTGAAGATTTCACGGTATCCTTAAGAACCAGTTTTATAGAAATCAGACTTGAATCATTCAGGCCATCAACAATTTCTTTAGAATTTGCCGCTACCTGTTTTAATGTTTCTTCACCATAGAGATGCTGACTTCCAGTTACAAACCAGACCTCCTTATTCTCAAAATTCGTCATTTGTATATTTTTATAATAAGTTAGTTTTGACCGTAGTAAGCATTTTTTCCGTGCTTACGCTCGTAATGTTTCTTTATTAGCGAATCCTTTAATCTTGGGGCACCAGGATTAATTTGAAGCGTTAGGTACGCCATTTCAGCAACAGCCTCCAGTACCTTACTATGATACACAGCTTTCGCAGCATTCTTTCCCCAGGTGAAAGGACCGTGATTACCTAGAAGTACCATGGGAACTTCTTCATAGGATATCCCTTTTTCTTTAAAGCAATCTAGGATCTGTATACCCGTATTATGCTCATAATTACCTTGAATAAGATCATCTCTCATTGGAGGTGCACATGGAATATCTTCAGTTAAATGATCGGCGTGTGTAGTCCCGAAAATTGGTATATCCCTTTGGCTTTGTGCCCATGCTACCGAGTAGGTTGCATGAGTATGAGCAATGCCTCCAATATTCTCCCAGTTTTTATATAAAAAAGCATGGGTCTTGGTATCTGAAGATGGACGCATCTCTCCTTCAATGATATTATTATTAAAATCGAGAATAACTATATCTTCAGGTTTTAAATCTTCATATGGAACCCCACTGGGTTTAATAGCAAAGACCCCATTTTTACGATCTACCGCGCTTACATTCCCAAACGTATAAATCACAAGCCCCAGTTCATTCAACTGCATATTGGCTTCGTAACATTCCTGTTTTAAGTCCTTATACTTCGACTTCATCCTTTTTGTTTTTATGAGTAATATGGGTTTCTACGAACTGTGCCAATTGCCTGTATTCGTCCATATAATTCTGAAATTCAGTAACTTTTTCCGGCTGGGGAAAGTACTCAGCTTCGAAGGAACTACCCAGTTTCTTGCTGGCTGCAATAACATTAGGAAATATTCCTGCCGCAACCGCCGCATAGATTGCAGCTCCCAGGGCTGGTGCTTCATCTGAAGCAGCAACTTTAATAGGCATATTCAAGGTGTTGGCCAGTGTTTGCATGATAAACCCCGACTTTCGAGCCACACCTCCAATTCCGATCACCGAATCTATTTTGATACCTTCCTCCTGAAATCGTTCCACGATCATTTTCGATCCGAAACAGATAGAATTGACCAGTGCTTTAAAAACATGTGGTGCTTTAGTTCCAAGGCTAAGGTTCATCATGGCACTTTTTAATTCCTGGTTGGCATCTGGAGTTCTTCTCCCATTAATCCAGTCAAGTGCAACAGGAATACTTTCTGAAAGCTCCAGCTTTTCTGCCTGTTCTGAAAGTTTAGGAATAAAGTTCTTCTCTACTTCTGCTTTCAGTTTTTCTTTTTGTTCTTCAGAAAGCACTTCAGAATCATAAACCAGGTTATCCAGGGGCCAATTCAAAACATCTTTAAACCAGGCCAGCACATCGCCAAATGCCGATTGTCCTGCTTCCAGCCCAATCATTCCCGGAACCACAGAACCATCCACCTGTCCGCAAATTCCCTTCACCGTCGTATCTCCTATTTCATTATATTTTGAAACCATGATATCACAGGTAGAAGTTCCCATGACCCTTACCAGGGCATTTTCATCTATCTGTGCTCCAATGGCTCCTGCGTGGGCATCAAAAGTACCAACGGCAATAACACATTCTTCAGATAAACCTAATTTCTGAGCCCATTCCTTACTCAAATTTCCGGCAACCTCAGCTGAGGTATAGGTCTTATCATAAAGCTGACCTCTTAGTTCAGCAAGGTAGGGATCCAATTTTTTCAGAAAATCTTCCGAAGGAAGGCCACCCCAGCTCTCGTGCCACATGGCCTTGTGCCCCGCAGCGCAACGACTTCTTTTGAAGTTTTCCAGATCCTTTCCGCCAATTAACATATAGGTCATCAAATCGCAATGCTCCATCCAGGACCAGGCGGCTTTCTTAACCTTTTCATCTTCACGGGCAACATGCAGGATCTTCGCCCAGAACCATTCAGAAGAGTATATCCCTCCTTCGTATTTAGTATAATCCTCTCCACCCCATGTTCGGGCCAGTTGGTTGATCTCATTGGCTTCATTTATGGCAGTATGATCTTTCCATAAAACCATCATGGCATTTGGATTTTCCTCAAATCCTGGCTCCAAGGCCAACGCTCTACCTTCCCTGGTTACAGGAACTGGAGAAGAACCTGTAGTATCAATACAAATTGCTTTTATATCGGTTCCATTAATACCGGATTGTTCCAGTACAGATTTTATAGTGTATTCAAGGCCTTCGATATGGTCCAGCGGATGCTGACGAAACTGATTTTGAGAAGCTTCACAATATTTCCCTTCTTTCCACCGGGGGTACCAAAAGGTCGCGGTTGCTTCCTCCTTTCCCGTATCGGTACTAACTAATACTGCACGTACCGAATCTGAACCATAATCTAATCCTATCACATAATTACTCATCTCAAAAACTTTAATTTCAAATATATCAATTTAATTATAATAAGTGTATTAAAAACACTTATTAATTTTAGGATTTATTCGATTATTAGCAATGCATTCAAATTACTTATTTGAAGTATATCTTTTTTTACCTTTTTCTAGTAAAATTCAAAAATCGGTCTTCCGTTTTCATCAAATTTCACTTCCATCATTCTTGCATGACGGTTAGGATCGTATAAAGGGTCTGCCATAATTACTTCTAATGGCCTTTTATCTGTTGCAGGTACCACTTTTGGATCTCCGACTGCCTTTTCATAATCTCTGGCATGATAAATCATTAATGGATCTCCGTTCTCATCCACTGTAAAGGAATTATGTCCCGGACCATATAGACCTTTTTCCTCATTAGTCTTTAAAACAGGATATCTTGACTTTTTCCAGGAGTTTCTATCCAGTAAATCAGCATCTTCATCGGCTTCCATCATTCCCATACTATAAGCAGGTCCGGTGGAACTTGCTGAATAGGTAATGTAAATTTTACCATCATTTTTAAGTACAGCTGCCCCTTCATTCACCCAAAAATCAACACGTTCCCAATCATAATCAGGTGTGGTTAGCATAAACTGCACTGTCTTCAGCTTAATAGGTGATTCCATTTCAGCTATATACAAATTTGAAGCAGCGAATTGTCCCCCAGTTTTTTCTGCCCATACGAAATAGCGTTTTCCCTTGTGATCAAAGACAGTTCCATCTAAAGAAAAATCCGTAAAGCTTCGGGGGTCATCATCTGCTGCTTGCATCATTCCTAGTTCGACCCATTGGTCCTTTAAGGGATCCTGGCCATTTAATTCTAACACGTAAGGTCTTAACTTCCATATATCATCTTCTTCACTCGCGGCAAAATACACATACCATTTTCCATCTAAATAATGAATTTCCGGCGCCCAAATATGACGACTCATCGGTCCGCTTTCGTGCTTTTCCCAAACCCTCACAGGCTCTGCATCCTGCAAGCCTTCAATGGTTTTTGCCCTTCTTATTTCTATAGCATCATATGTTGGTACAGATCCTGTAAAATAATAGTAACCGTCTGTATGTTTGTAAACAAATGGATCTGCCCGTTGCATGACGATTGGTTCGTTGGATTTCTTAATATTTTTATTCTCAGCGGTATGATCTTGCGCATTAACTTGCGAAAAATTTGTAACTCCCAACAAAGAAAAAGTTACAAGTACCAGGTTTATAAATGATTTTGTATTCATATCAGTTGTTATTTACTTATCCCTAGAAAGGCCAGATTTTTATATCTAAGTATCGCTTAATTTTATTCCTTTAATTCATGGGTTGTACAGTAGGCCAGCCATCTACCCATTCAATTTCCTTAATTCCTAATTTTGGAGCTCCTTCATCATTGGCATCGTAGGCATGGAAAAACATATAATCCTTTCCATCGAAGCTGTAAACACTATTATGACCTGCGCCGTACCAGTTCTCATTTCCCTGAAGAACCAGTGTTCCGCCACCTTCATTCAACGGCTTACCTGATTTATCCACGTAAGGCCCGGTAGCATTTTTCGATCTTCCAACCACCACTTTATAGGTACTGTTCTCTCCTCTGCAACAAAGATCCCAGGACAGAAACTGGTAATACCAGTCTCCCTTTTTGAAAATAAAAGGCGCTTCAAGGGCTGCATCTCCCGGATCTTTATTGTCTAATTCAAACGATCTTTCCCTTCTGGAAATCGTATGCCATTCTTCAGGTTTCGCAATCTCAGTAAGATTATCATCCAGCTTTACCATTTTCAAACCGTTCCAGAAGGAACCAAAAGACATCCACGGGGTACCATTATCGTCATAGATTATATTAGGATCAATGGCATTCCACATATCACGGTCTGGAACGGAGCGCACTACAATGCCATGATCTACCCATTCATAATCTTCACTTTCAGGATCGAGAGTTTTATTAGTAGCTACTCCAATAGCCGAGGTATTCTTGGCAAATGCTGAAACTGAATAATACAGATACCAGGTATCTCCTTTTTTAATAATATCGGGAGCCCAGATATGATTTCTAAAATCTGACACCACAGAATCTGTCCATTCAGGTTTTTCGCTAAAAACAGCTTCCCTTCTTTCCCAGTTCTGCAGATCTTTCGAAGTATAAACTCCTATCCCTCTACCGGTATTGAACAAATAGTAGGTATCCCCTTCTTTCGCGACCACAGGATCGTGGACCCGGATCTCTCGGGTATCCTGGGCAGATGAACTGAACCCTAATAATAAAGTAACCACGAAAATTAAATTTAAATTTTTCATATCGTTATTCTTCTAGTTTTGAAATTCCTTCTGAAGTCATCTGAACTTTTTTGAGGCTACCGTCAGGATTATAATACAGCCGATCTATACAAACCGATCTCCTGAAACTACCCCCGTTGGGATGAATTCCGCCATTGTGATAAATAAAATAAGGGGTCCCTTTAAATTCAATTATAGACTGGTGATTCGTATTTGAATTACCGGCGATCTCATTCAAAATCCCCATATACTTCCATGGCCCTTCTACCGATTTACTCATAGCATAAGCGGTTTTTTCCGGGAAACCATAAGCATAGGTTAAATAATACCAATCACCTTTTTTATGAATCCAAGGAGCTTCGGTAAAATTTGGGAGGTCGGTGATCGCATGGATCTCCCCGTCCAGTTCGATCATATTATCTTTCAATTTTGCCCAGTAGCAAACAGTATTTCCCCAGTACAAATAGGCCTGCCCGTTATCATCGATCCACACCGTAGGATCAATATCGTCCCAGGAAATATCGGTATATTCCGAAGTCATATCGTTAGTAATAAAAGCTTTCCCAAGAGCGTCCTTGAAGGGTCCCACAGGGCTGTCTGAAACTGCCACCCCAATAGCTTTTCCAGGATGCTCATCATTATGTTCTACCGATACGTACCAGTAGAATTTTCCGTCACGCTCAATTACCTGGGCGGCCCAGGCATCTGCCTTTGCCCATTCAAAATCTGACACCTTCAAGGGGACTGGATGTTCTGTCCAGTTCACCATATCTGCCGAAGAATAAACCAACCAATCGTTCATTTTATAAAAATGAAAATCGTTTGGTGCCTCATCATGGCCAGTATAAAGGTATACCGAGTCATTATGAACCAGTGCTGCGGGATCGGCCGTGAATTTTTCGGTTATTATAGGGTTGTTGAATTCCTCTTCCTGGCAGAAACCCAAAAAGACACTCAAAATTAAAATTGTGGTTGTTATTCTTTTCATTATTAAACTTTTATTAATCGAACTCCATAAATCCCGGCAGTTCTTGATCCATCAGCAGCACGAAATTTAATGGTGAGGGTTTTATTCTTTTTTTCAGCAAGTTTTTCAGGAAGGATATAGTCTTTGGTAAAGAAAACATCTCCTTTATCTCCTTTTAAATGCTCCTCTGCGATCAACATATCATCAATCAAAATATCAAACTTGCGATTAGCATCATTCCCGTAATAAGTGATCCTTATTTTTCCGGCCTCATTATTCTCGTTCTTTAATTCATAGCTGAACCATCCTGTAGCGTCTCTCCAGTGTCGTTCCCCGTTGATCCCGCTATTGGAATTTTCAGTTTTAATGAAATGATCAGATTCGGGCTGTTGCTCACCAGGAGCTACATAATCCATGGTAAGGGCTTCTAATTTTTGTTCCTCCAGCTCTTTTTGCTTTCTTTCCTGTTGGATCTTTTTCAGGCTTTCCTGAGTTTCTATCGGCAGGTATACTGTGTACCGGGAATCGTGGATCTGGTAAAAGGGCTGAAACACAAGGTTTTTAAATCTTTCGGGGTAAAGGATATTCTCTGCTTTAAATTGAAGTCCTGAATCTATTTTTGAAAATTTAGTGGAAAGATCTACCTCTTTGTCCTGCACCATAAATAAAGGGGTTTCCGAAATCGGGATTTTGATACCTGAAGCGATATGTCCTCCCCTACTGGTATCTGCAAAAAGACCTTCAAGATCCTCCAGACCAGTTTTTGCTCCCAGTACCAATGGCCCATATTTTAGCGCCTTATAATTTGATCCATCAGGCAGGCTCACACTTGAAATGGTCATTGGCAATTTGATATCCATCCTATCACCATCCTTCCACATTCTATCCAATGTTATGTATGAACCAGGTGCTTCAGAAAAAGCGATCTTTTCATCATTAAGTAAAATCTCAAAACCTTCAGCCCAGTGAGGATACCTTAGCATAAGTTTAAGCCTGGTTGGTTGCTCCAGTTCGAAATTCAAATGAGTAGAACCTTCATTTGGAAAATCGTTGGTCTGAAGAAGTTTTAATCCCTTTTCCTCCCAATCCAGCATAGAAGGAATGAACAGGTTCACGAATAATTTATCTTCGGAATGAGCGTAAATAAATTCATTATACTTTCCATGGTTTTCCAGGCCTGATCCTACACAACACCACATACTGGTTTCCGGCTGGGAATAAACACGATAATGTCCCGGTCGCATTGGCGTGAAGTAAACGAATCCGCCCTTTTCCGGATGTTGAGATGATAAAATATGATTATAGAGAGCCTGCTCGTAATAATCCACATATTTTTCATCATTTTCTTCCAAAAATAGCTTCTCACTTAGCTTTAGCATATTATAGGTGTTGCAGGTTTCTGGCCCCTGAACACTGCTAAGAACTGTAGAAAAATCATCTTTTGGATGAAAATGTTCTCGCACACTATTCCCTCCAATCACCACACTTCTTTCGTTCACCACATTGTTCCAGAAGAATTTGGATGCTTCGTGAAAATCTTCATTACTGTCCAGTGTTGCTATGGTCTGGAACCCAATCACCTTTGGGATTTGAGTATTGGCATGCATTCCATTGAGAATATCATTTTCAGATTCTAATGGTTTTAAAAGGTCATGATGTGAAAAGTCATATGCCAGGTCAAGATATTTCTGTTGTCCTGTAATTCTGTAAACATCAGCAAAGACCTCATTTAGTCCACCGTGTTCTGAAATTAGTAATTCCTGAATCTGCTCTTTGGTCAGATTTTCAGTCACATTCAACATCCAGTCGGTTAGTTCGATAAGCATGAGTTTTGCTTTTTCGATTCCGGCAATTTCATAGGCATCCCGAAGTCCGGCGAAGGTCTTATGAATGTTGTATAGCGGAACCCAACGCTCGTTAAGACTAAAACTACCGGCATCGATTTTTCCCTGGTAAATTTCCTGCCATAATTCCTTACTCTCAGGTATACCTCCTATATATCCCTTATTTGCTTTTTGAACTTTCTCTAGTTCACCAAGCATATAATTTAGTCTTTCAAAAACCTCCAGATCTCCAGTAGCAGCATACATTAAAGAAAGTGCTGTGAGGTAATGTCCCCCGATATGTCCATCCAGGCCGGTATTTTCCCAATTCGGATAGCTTTCGGCTTTAGGCTGAAGACCCGCTTCCCTTAAAAAAGGGGCTAAAAGTCGATCTGGGTCCATTTTAAGAATATACTCCAGGTCGACACCCATAGCTTTCTTGAACGGACTATCTAACAACTGAACATTTTTGTGAGAAAACAATTCGAGCCTGTCCTCCTGCGAAAAACCAACAGAGGAAATGCTGGTAAATAGGATAGAAAGACCTGCGAACTTAAATCTTAAAAACCATTTCCTCCAGCTCATTTTTTAGTCAATCTTTTTACCCCAAATGGCGGTTCCTTCATTGTTAAGACCTGTAAACAGAATGGTTTTATCTACACTGTTCTCCCAGTCACGTCCCCATTCTACATACACCTTATCTGTAAACCCATTGCCGAATTCCATGGTTAGCCAGGGCTCCTCATAACTCCATTGGTTGGAGGCATCCCCGTTTATAGCTCCATCTGCATTGAGTTGAAGATCTATTGAATATTGAAAATCTGGTGAGGTCTGTTCCTCGGCGTAACCAGGAACAACCTGGTAGCCCATAATAATCTGTTCATAAGAACCAATAAGATCTTCTTCCGTAATGGGATCCTGTTCTACCGCAGCGTATCTTTCTGGAGAAACTACAGGCCAACCATCCTCTGTCCAGTGAATTTTTCGAACATGGAGCACCATAAAAAAACTATTCTCTCCAGGTCGACCCTGGTGTGCCATATAGTATTGCCCTTTATCGTCGGTAAATACTGCGGGATGGGACACACCCTGCCATCCAGAATGATCATCAAATTGATATGGAGCAAGAATCATGGGTAGATTATCCATTTCCCCATTAATATCGTTTCCATTATAATCAAGGAAAGGCCCATCAGGAGAATCACTTCTTCCTACCCTAACATTATATTTTGTCTGCAACCAGTCGTAAGCTATGAACATATAGTATTTATCCTCATCTGGTTTATAGATCACTTCGGGACCTTCTATATTACCATTTACGGTTCCACCTGTAAAACCACGTTGTGCGATACGGGTTCCTTTTGTACCGGAATTTTCAGCGAATCCGGTATCAGGATTGAGTTTAAAGTAATAAATACCATCCCATGCAGAACCATAGTAGAACCAGTGTTCATTTTCCGGAGTTACAACTACGGAAGGATCAATGGCATTGGTCTGCCGTGAATTATCAGCCTCAGAAGTGACCACCAGTCCTTTTTCCTCCCACGGTCCTACTGGGGAACTGGAAGTAGCGAGCCCAATTACGCTCAACCTTGGGGTTGGACTGCTTAGAGAATAATAAAGCCTGTATTCATTCCCAACTTTCATCGCGTAAGGAGCCCAAAGGGACTGGAAAGGTTCTCCTCCCATAGATTCTATGAATTCTCTTCCCATTTCCGGAAGGCCATTAAAAACCCATCCTACAAAGGTCCATTCCACTAAATTTGTAGACTTCCTTATTTGGATTCCAGGTTTGATCGGCGAGCCGAAAGAAACATCTGTACTATAACTGTAATAAGTATTTCCATCCTTTATCACTGAAGGATCGTGAGAATTATAGAGTCCCCACCTAAATACGTTCTCTGCTCCGGCAACGTCATAATAGGTATCGGTTATAGCTGAAAAATTTATAGAACCATCTGGCGGATCAGGATTTTCGTCCTCCCCGTCGCCTCCCTGTTCTGGGGGTGTTGGGTTATCATCTATTACCGGATCATCCTTGCTACAGGATAACATTAACAGAAGACTTAAACCTATTGTTATTATTCTAAAGTTTATTATTTCTGTTTTCATATTCATTTTATTTTTCTGAAAGCATTACTACGGAAAAAGGAGGAAGCGTCACCTCAATTTTTCCATTTCTAACTTTATAATCCTTGAACTCTTTGGGTGTAATTTTAGTTGGATTATCAAAGCTGTTGTAATCCTGAAGATTTTCACTATTTAGAATTTCTCCTACCATTTTCCCAGCTTTAATAGCTCCTAAATCAATTTCAACCTTATTTTCCTTCTTAGAATCAATATTTACCAGGCTGATGTTTAGTTTTCCAGATTTGGATCTGGAAGCCGAAACCGAAATAGCGGGTAAGGATTCACCATTATAATTATATTCCACTCCATTAAGTTCAACCGGGATAAGAGTAGCATCATGATGAGGCACATACATCTTCATAACATGGTAGGTGGGTGTAAGAAGCATTTGCTCATCCTTTGTAAGTGCAACCGCCTGAAGTACATTTACGGTCTGGGCAAGATTTGCCATCTTCACACGATCACTATTATTATTGAAAATATTAAGAGTAGCGCCGGCGATCATGGCATCCCGCATAGTATTTTGCTGATAAAGGAATCCAGGATTTGTACCTTCTTCCACATTATACCAGCCACCCCATTCATCTACAACTAAAGCAATTTCATGATTCGGATCATATTTATCCATGATCTCAAGATGCTTGTTGATAAGCTCCTCCATGCGAAGAGCCTTTTTCATCGTTTTAAAATACTGGTCTTCAGTAAAATCTACTGCAGGTCCTTTATCGTTCCATTCAATTACAGAATAGGCGTGAAGCGCTACTCCTTCGATAAGATGTTTAGGAATATCACGCATCAAAACTTCTGTCCAGTGATAATCATCCTCGCTTGCTCCGGAAGCGATACGAAATAGACCTCCTGAATTGTTCCAGTCGCCCATAAAAGTTGCATACTGTCTATATAGGTTTGCATAGAACTCCGGAGTCATATTTCCTCCACAGCCCCACATTTCGTTTCCTACACCCCAATAAGTTACATTCCATGGTTTCTCACGGCCGTTTTCTCTGCGCAGCTTTGCCATAGGGCTTACCCCATCATGATTTACATACTGAACCCAATCTGCCAGTTCCTTCACAGTACCGCTACCCACATTACCGGCGAGGTATGGCTCTGCTCCTAATTCCTCACAGAGATTCAGGAAATTGTGAGTACCAAAACTATTATCCTCTGTCACCCCTCCCCACCAGGTATTTACAATGGTAGGACGATCTTCCAGAGGGCCTATCCCATCCTTCCAGTGATAGGTATCTGCAAAACAGCCACCTGGCCAACGCAGATTAGGGATCTGAATATCCTTTAAGGCCTGTATAATATCATTTCTTACCCCATCTGTATTTGGTATGGAGCTTTCTGGCCCAACAAATAATCCATCATATATGGACCTACCAAGATGCTCTGCAAAGTGACCATAAATATGACGGCTTATTACAGGCGCATCTTCCGATTCAGCCAAGGATATTGTGGCATCTTGGGCAACACTAATCTGTGTTATACCAAAAAATGTAAATATTAAAAACTGAATTGCTCTGAGATTTTTCATATAAAAAGGTAAATTAGTTAATAGGTATTCAAGGACGACTTATATCCGATTCGTTTTGGTTTTTACTGAATTCTAATTTTCTCGTAATAACTCCGAAAGAATTATAGAAAGTTACGAATTTAATTTTATGTGTAATAATAACACTTAATGAACTTTGAGAAAGGGAACCATT
>CAYWAB010000074.1:0-13635 GCA_964456105.1 uncultured Christiangramia sp.
ATTGCCACAAGAGATAAACAAAAATAAGGGTGCTCACTATCCCGGTTGGATATACTAAAATATTGTTCTGCTTGGAAAACCAGACAGAAAGGAAACCGAAGATCACCGCAATGATCTCAAGAATTATGAATAATGTGGGATATCCGGAATACTGATCGAAGAAAAAATCAAAAATCGGCTGCATAGTCGCTTCTATCAGATTTCACGATTTTGATATAAATTAGTCCGCGCTCTATGGCTTCAAATGCGTTTTTCACTTCACCATGGAGCAAATTCATTACCTCATCATAGTCTCCATAAATCTGTGTGCTTAGAGGATTTTCTTTTACAGTGAGCCCAGACGATCGCAACTTTTTTATAAAATTGATTATCGCTGGTTCGTAGTCATCCTGAAGGGGAGTAAGGGTTAGTTCTACCGAAATTCTCATTAAAAATTAGTTTTAGCATTTCAAAGTTAGCCAAAACTTAACGGATTACAGTTAAACAAAAAGGATAATACTTATTGTTCTCCGGTGATCCCTATACGGGTGAACACAAAAAATTAATCCAGTCTATTTCTCCGAATGTATCCCAATCATATTCCCTTCGGTATCCTTGGCTAGACAAACGAAACCAAATTCACCGATAGACATTTTGGGTCTTATGAGGGTTCCTCCTGCGTCTTTCACTCTTTGTTCTTCGATTTTACAATCTTCACTACTAAAATATACGATTGTACTGTTATTTCCTGCTTCAACTCCTTTTACCTGCACCAAAGCCCCCGAAGCTTTACCTTTAGTTTCCATATCGCCGGGAAAAGCCAGCATCCTTAAATCGGTTTGCTCTGGATTCCCAAGAGGAGCCAGCTCCACCTCAAATACCTTTTCGTAAAATTTCTTAGCTCTCTTAAGATCGTTGGTATAGATCTCGAACCATACCACGGGATTCACATCTTTCATAATTATCTGTTTTTTAATTCATTCCCTATAAATTTAATCTTCTTAATTTTATTAGGCCCAAGTTTTTGAAAAAACCTGAAATCCAGTCTTTTTAGTTTGAATTGAAAATGTGTTAGGAAAAATCTGTCAAGCCGGTCCAGATCAAGAACTATAGGAATCATCCTCGAAAGCAGTTCCAATTACCACAAGATCAGCACCAGCTTCATAGGCTTTTTTTAGTTGGTTTGAGTTACGAATACCACCTCCAACTATTACTGGAATGTCCAGATTGTCTTTTACTGCTTTGATTACCTCCTGAGATATAGGAAATTTCGCTCCACTTCCGGCTTCCAGATAGATCAGTTTTTTTCCTGAATACTGCCCTGCAACCGCTGTATCTGTGATCAGGGAAATATTACGATTTGGAATAGGTCTGGTACCGCTTACTGTTTGGACCGAGGTTTTCTTGCCTCCATCGATCAGGATATAACCTGTTGGAATGATCTCCAGGCCAGTTCCCCTGATCTTATTAACCGAACGCACCTGCTGCTCAATAAGGAATTCAGGATTTCTACCTGAAATGAGACTTAAAAATAGCAAAGCGTCTGCATGTGCTGAGATTTGATTGTGATCTCCCGGAAATAAAATAACAGGAATAGAACAAAGTTTTTTAAGGCTTTGCACCACTTTACAGGTTCTGCCATCTGCTACTTCACTTCCTCCGACAAATAAATGGGAAGTTTCCACAGGTATTTTTTGCAGAAAGGAAGCACATTTTGTTTCATCGAACTTATCAGGATCTATAAGAATTGCGAGAAGTTTCCGGTTTTGTTTTTCCGCCTCCTGAATCTCTTCCAGATAGCTCTGAACTTCAACCATCGTTTTTCCTAATTTGAGTTTGAAGGCATGGCATACACACAGGTAAAGTTTTCAAATTCCATGAAGTTCACATCAAACCAGCGATCAATTCCATTATAGCTTACATGAGTGGTAGTTCTGGAATCATCAAAATCGAAATCGGTAACATTGATATGTTGCAGAAATCCGCAGCCCGGTTCGGCAAGAATCTTATACACCGACTCTTTGGCTCCCCAAACAATGGTGAGTTTGCGTATTAGAGCGTCTTCATTGGCAAGGGTATGATATTCTTTAAGAGGTGTGAACTTATTGGCGATCTTCATTATTTTTTCCCGCTGCTTCTCGATATCTATACCCACATCCTTATTGCTGATAATGATAGCCGTAAAATTAAAAGAATGAGTAATAGAGATATACTTATCATCCTTTAAATGAGGTTTTCCGTTATCGTCATAATAAAGATCATGATCGGTGTAACCCGCTTCTGCCAGTAAATGTCTGATGCTCATAAAGCCACGACGATGAATTTCAGACTTCATCCCTTCTACTCTTCTCTGGCATCTGTCAGTGAGGTCCAAGTCTTTGGACAACCATTCCAACGATTCTTCCACCTTCCAAATGAAGACCTTAGTATGTTCATCAACTGTTATTGTTTTATAAAGAGGCATATATTTTCTAAGCTTTTCCTTATTTTTGCACCCACTAAATTGCTAATATTCAAATATAATAATATGTCTACTAAAACAGTACCGTATACAGCCTATAAAGTAAAAGATATTAAGCTTGCCGAGTACGGCCGCCGTGAGATCGAGCTTGCTGAAGCTGAAATGCCGGGATTAATGGCACTTCGTGAAGAATACGGAAATCAAAAACCTTTAAAGGGTGCTAGAATTGCGGGATGTTTACATATGACGATCCAAACCGCAGTTCTAATCGAAACTCTTGTCGAGCTTGGAGCTGAAGTTACCTGGAGCTCCTGTAATATATTCTCTACACAGGATCATGCCGCCGCTGCAATAGCTGCCGCCGGAATTCCGGTTTATGCCTGGAAGGGAATGACAGAGGAAGAATTTAACTGGTGTATCGAGCAGACTCTTTTCTTTGGAGAAGATCGAAAGCCTTTAAATATGATCCTTGATGATGGTGGTGATCTAACCAATATGGTACTGGATAATTATCCGGAATTAGGTAAAGGAATCAAAGGCCTTTCGGAAGAAACTACTACCGGGGTTCACAGACTTTACGAGCGCATGAAAAAAGGAACGCTTCCTATGCCTGCGATCAACGTGAACGATTCTGTTACTAAGTCCAAATTCGACAATAAATATGGTTGTAGAGAGAGTGCTGTAGATGCGATTCGTCGGGCTACCGATGTTATGCTTGCCGGAAAAAGAGTAGTAGTTTGTGGATACGGTGATGTTGGAAAAGGAACCGCTCAATCTTTCAAAGGCGCAGGCTCTATTGTAACAGTTACCGAAATTGATCCGATTTGTGCCCTGCAGGCTGCCATGGATGGCTTCGAAGTTAAGAAGCTGGAAACTGTTCTTCCAAAAGCCGATATCGTAATTACCACAACAGGAAATAAGGATATTGTTCGCGGAGAACATTTTGAAGCGATGAAGGATAAGACCATTGTTGCTAACATTGGTCATTTCGATAATGAGATCGCTGTTGCCTGGTTGAATAAGAACCACGGAAACACAAAAGTGGAGATCAAACCACAAGTAGATAAGTATACCATTAACGGAAAAGATATCATTTTGCTTGCAGAAGGTAGATTGGTAAACTTAGGATGTGCCACAGGACACCCAAGTTTTGTGATGAGTAACTCCTTTACGAACCAGACTCTTGCGCAAATGGAGCTATGGAATAATACTGATAAATACGAGAACCAGGTTTATATGTTACCTAAGCACCTTGATGAAAAAGTTGCCAAACTTCACCTGGAAAGAATCGGCGTTGAACTTACCGAACTAAGACCAGACCAGGCTGAATACATTGGTGTGGAAGTGCAGGGACCATTCAAGCCTGAATATTACAGGTATTAAACTTAAAACTGCTTATAAAAATAAGAAGCTCCACCGAAGTGGAGCTTTTTTTTATGGTCTCTTTACTAAACTGATGCCTGCCTTTTCTCCAGCCTTTAGATTGGTTAATGTAGTTACGTAATTCTGGCTATCCTTGAAATGGATTTTTACGGTATTTGGTGGCGAGGTTCCTTCATTAAGTGCAATAATCTCAATCCTTGTCTGATCTTCCTGCAATTTTACGGGAATGATCTTTTTCTTGCGGGTGACCACAAAATCCTCCAATAATTTTTCACCATTTATAATAAGGTCGATCCTGTCATCATCTTCTTTGCCGGCGTCGAAGATGGTGAGCTCTACTTCCTCATCTGAAGTAAGGATGCTTAGATTTTCATTGCTGGCAATAATGTTCATACTCAAGGTATCGATGGTTTTAGCCACACTCACCTGTTTTTTAATTTCATCATCCAGCCTGTTTACTTTCTGAATTTTCCTGTCAACTTTTGCTGCTTTCTTTTTTATTTTTTCAATGCTCACCATTTTGATATCTCCATCAAGACAGCTCTCGCCATCGGAGTAAAGGCCGGTGAAATCCCCTTCGATTTCCTCAACATCATAAATATCCTTTACCCGACCTGTGAAATGAACAAAACAAAAATCATTTTCGGTGATCGGAGATTTGGTATAGATAATACCGGATTCTTGAAATCTGAACTCCCCTGACTTCTCATAATACCTGCCTATTACATTGGATTTGGTCTCATGCTTACCTCCAAGATCAGTGATCGAATATCCAGAGATACTATCATTCTGAACCTCGAAGGCTATTTTATAAGAAATAAACGAGGTGTCGTTTAGTTTAATAACTCCCATGAATTCAGAACTCTGTTGTGAAAAACCCAAAAAACCTATAAAAAATGTTAATAGTGATAACCTGCGGAACATGAATTCATTTATTTTTAATAATTTGATAAACATAATGTTAAATAACCAACTATGAAACTAAAACTATTACTTTCGATTTTCGTGATGTCTTTAGCGGTAAATATGAGTTACGCCTCTTTCCCAGTTCAGCGAAGCTTATCCTCTTCAGAAGTTGTAACAGCAGAAGCTGAAGAAGGAGATTTCTTTTCGCCTGCAGCCCTAGCCAGTCAAAAAAGCCAGGGAGTAGCCTTATTACTTGCAGTCTTTTTAGGATTTGTAGCAGGTCACAAATGGTATCTGGGAAGTAAGTGGTATTGGAATGTATTATTCATCATCACCGCAGGTGGTTTCGGGATCTGGTGGTTGATTGATGTTATAGGTATTATAACCGGTAGATATCAGCCTAGAAATGGATCTTATAAGGACAGTTTCTTTTAGAAAGTGCCTTTCTTATATATTTACAAAAACCCGTCTTCTGATGGGTTTTTTTATTTGTAAAGAAGCAAATAACTTTATGGTTTTTATGGCTCCACCCCAAATTTCTTAACTTGTAAGAAACAAATAAAATAAAATCATGCTCAAAAAAATAATAATACCAGTTCTTCTATTTTTATTCATCATAGGATGTAAAAATGATGCTGAAGAAATAGTGAAAGAGAAAAACACCTCCGCAACTAGCGCGAAACTGGATACCATCCTGGTAAATTATTATGAAGACGGACTAAAATTAAATCCAATTGCCGCCACTACATCTGGAGATATGCGGTATAATGACCGGTTCCCCAATTTTCTTTCTGAAGAATATCAAGATAGTTTGAAGAACTACTATAAAACCTACAAAGAGAGAGTGTCAGAAATAGATGATTCCCAACTTTCTGAGAGCGAGAGAATGAGCAAGGATGTACTGGAATGGGAATGTGATATAAATCTTGCAACACTAGAATTTAAGAATAAGAAATATTTCCCCATAGACCAGATGTGGTCCTTAAACCTTTTTATGGGTCAGCTCGCAAGCGGAATGGGAGCGCAGCCATTTAATACCGTTAAGGACTATGAGAACTGGTTAAAAAGAGTAGATGGTTATCTTACCTGGATGGAATCTGCTGAAGAGAACATGAGAGAAGGAATGGCCCAGGGATATGTTTTACCAAAATCCCTGATCCTGAAAGTAATTCCCCAAATGGACGCAATGACAGGAGGTAATACTGAAGAACATCTTTTTTATGGACCTATGAATAATTTCCCTGAAAGTTTTATTGAAGAGGAAAGAGAACAGTTGAGGGAAAGATTCGCCAAAATGATCAACGAAAAAGTAATTCCTGCCTATAAAAAGATGCATGATTTCATGAAAAAGGAATACCTGCCTGAAGGTCGCGAATCAAGCGGTATTGCCGATATTCCAGAAGGAGAAGCTTATTACGAACATCAAATAAAACTCTACACCACCACAGATATGACCGCAGAAGAGATCCATCAGCTAGGCCTGGATGAAGTAGCAAGGATATCGAAAGAAATGGAAAAAGTAAAGAATGAGGTTGGTTATAAGGGTGACCTGAAATCCTTTTTCAACTATGTAAGAGAAAACAAGGAGCTAATGCCTTTTGAAACTCCGGAAGAGGTGATTGCTAATTTCAACGATATTCATGAACGCATGAAACCTCACATCAGCAAATTATTCAGTGTTACTCCTAAAACGGAGTTTGAAGTTCGTAGAACTGAAGAATTCAGAGAAAGCTCTGCCAGTGCCGAGTACAATCCGGGATCACTGGATGGTACCAGACCAGGGATATTCTATGTTCCTATTCCAGATGCAAGCGCCTACAATGTCTATAGCGACGAATCTTTATTTTTACATGAAGCTATCCCTGGCCATCATTACCAAACATCGCTCACACAGGAGAATGAAAATCTTCCCGATTTCAGGAAGACGCTCTGGTATAGTGGCTATGGAGAAGGCTGGGCATTATACTCTGAATCGCTGGGGAAAGAATTGGGGCTTTATACAGATCCCTATCAGTATTTCGGAACCCTGGGAGCAGAAATGCACCGGGCTGTTAGACTGGTTGTGGATACAGGCTTACATAGTAAGGGCTGGACCCGCGAAGAAGCGATTCAATACTCTCTGGACAATGAAGCTGAGTCCAAAGCCAGTGTAATTGCAGAGATAGAAAGGTATATGGCCAATCCAGGGCAGGCCCTTTCCTATAAAATAGGGCAACTTAAGATCCAAGAACTTAGGGACAAGGCAAAAAACGAACTCGGAGATAAATTTGATATTCGAGAATACCATAAGGAAGTGCTGGAGACAGGATGCGTCCCCCTTGAGCTTCTGGAAAACAAGATCAATAACTGGATTGCTACTTTAAAATAAAGACTTCAATTTTTAATAAAAGCCCATCCCCCTGTAGCGGAAGGGCTTTTTATTTATATCCCGGAATACCTTTTCCCAAGATGAAATCCCTTTGGATAAGAGCTATCCCATTTTTGTTTTGAAGTTTTACAACTCCTTCACTTCCTCTGGGTGGATTCTCAATATGCCCAGCCTCTAATAAGGGATCACCTTCAAAAAAATAACCGGATACGTAATAATATTTTCCATCCGGTTCGAGAATTATTGGATGAATATGTGCAGGATTACTACCATTTGGATAGCTTCCAGGGACTTGTGTATAAAATGTGTACTTCCCGTCCTTATCCGTTTTAATCCAGCCCCGAATATAACCATGCCTTTTAGCCCAACCTTTTTCATCACCATTTGTGGGATAAATCCCATCAGCATTGGTATGATGAATATAAAGGACCACATTTTCCGCAGGTGTTTTTCCATCCTCTTCGTAAATGACTCCGGTGACCTTCAGCTTATTTTCGGCTTTTTCGAATCCTGGCAAAGTATCAACAGAATTAAGATCCATGTCTTTGTATTCAAGGACTGCCTCACAGCCCTCACATGGTCCGCCTACCAACCGGTAGCCACCGTTTTCCTGGGATTTAACACAAGAAAAAAGCAATAAGCAACTGCAAAAAACTATAAACCGAAAATCCATAAAAAATTTTCTTTAAATTACTTAAAAAAACTGATTACCAGTAATTTACAAAAAATAGTGATATTTATCTACATTTATATTTCCGGTAAAAAATAATTGATTATTAACCAATTAGGATAATATCGCTCTATTTCCTGATTTTAAGTATTTTAGAGTTCAACCTTAAACCAAAAATTATGAAATTGTTTTATTTAATTCTTGTTAGCAGCATACTTGTTTTATCCAGTTGTGAAAATTCACCCAGGCAGGATGCTGCAGAAGAAATGACAGCTGAGTCAACACTACAGGATCCTATGGAAGCAAATCAACAATGGATAGACGCCTGGAACCAGAACGATGCTCAGCAGCTTGATTCACTTACTTCCACAAAAGCTTTTTTGTATATGGAGGGAAACAGCATGCCAGCAGAAAGTATCAGTGAATGGTATAAGGAAGCTGCTCCTATGATGAAAGACCTTAAGATAAAATCAATGATGAGTTATGCCGGAGAAAACGTAGCCTATGACTCCGGTACTTATATGCACGGCATACAGGGAGATACCACAGAAACATCTTATGAAGGGACTTACACCTTTATATGGAAAAGAGAGGGTAACGACTGGAAGATGGAAGTCATGAATATAAATGACAGGACTCTGGATAGTACCTCTACTGAAATGTAATGAAAGTCATTAAGTACTATAGAAAAAGCCGTCCAGTGGACGGCTTTCTTAGTGTTAATTGAGTGACGACTGAAAATTTTTCATCATCTTGTAAATACATCGAAAGACATACCTACGTTTTGATTTTCCTTCAGACCTCTCAAATTTGAATTTGATGAATTTGCTCTCAGAATTATCTTGCGGAAATTGAAAACCGGTACCATCCAGGACGAACCGGGTCTTTTCTGAAAAGATAAAATCTGACACATACTTCTTGACAAGCCTGCGCTTTCCAGAGGAACCTTTCATATTTTTTGATGTTAGTTAGTGATATAAAAGGTACGAAAAAAATAATTATCACTATAGCCCCTTAGTCCTCCACAAATAAAACTCTTTTAAGCTGTACTGAAATTGGAAGATCTTTCGAGGACTTGTAAAGACCTGAAATCCCTATATTTGCAGAAAAAAAGAATGTCCCTTAAGAAGCTATTGAAAGAAAAAGGATACCATCGCATTAAACTCAGTTACACCAAAACCAATCATCTTGAGCTGGTCGCTAAGATAAATGATATTCAGGGCAATTTTATCCTGGACACCGGTGCCTCCAGCACCTGCGTGGGTCTGGAAGCTATAGAGCATTTCCAGTTACTTGCCGAAGACAGTGATGTAAAAGCCGCGGGCGCGGGAGCTACAAATATGCTTACCCAGATTGCCCAGAAAAACAGGATGGAGATCAAAGGATGGAAAAAGAAAAAGGTAGACCTGGTTTTATTTGACCTTCGTCACGTGAATGAAGCTTTAACTAATCATAAAGCAGAAAAGGTTCACGGCATCATTGGTGCGGATATTCTAAAAAAAGGAAAAGCAATCATCGATTACAAGAATAAAGCGCTCTATTTGAAATAAAGGGGAAAATTCCCCTTTGACTTGCCCTAAGAAATTAAATAGATTTGAATGTTTTCAACAACTATTTTAATACAGTATCAAAAATAAACTTACACAGCTGCTCTTAATCATCCTAGCCATTTTAGTTGTGGGAGTTTTATCATTAAACGTTATTCGTTTGTTAGTTTTGTTTTAATTATTGTTAGAAATTAAAAAAGCCCCTGCTTTAATTAGCAGGGGCTTTTTAATTGACTTATTTGTTATGCTCTATAGCTCCAGAGCTCTTTTCACATCGTTATCCATTAATAGTTCTTCCGGATTCTCGAGAGCTTCTTTAACAGCTACAAGGAATCCAACAGATTCTTTTCCATCAATGATCCTGTGATCATAGGATAGCGCAACGTACATGATAGGCCTTATTTCTACATGTCCATCTACTGCCACAGGTCTTTCCACGATATTATGCATTCCTAAGATCGCACTTTGTGGAGGATTGATAATTGGAGTAGAAAGCATAGATCCAAATACTCCACCATTGGTAATGGTAAAAGTACCACCTGTCATTTCATCAACCGTGATCTTTCCGTCACGTGCTCTTAGAGCAAGTCGTTTTACCTCAGATTCGACCCCACGGAAACCTAAATTCTCTGCATTCCTGATCACAGGCACCGTTAATCCTTTAGGCCCTGAAACCGCGATACTAATATCCTTATAATCAAAACTCACCTGGTAATCTCCATCTATCATGGAGTTTACTGCAGGATATTCATCGAGTGCACGAATCACTGCAAGAGTAAAGAATGACATAAAACCTAAACTTACATCGTGCTTCTCCTTGAATTCTTCTTTATACTTTTTACGTAAAGCGAAGATTGCAGACATGTCTACTTCATTAAAAGTGGTAAGCATCGCAGTGTCATTCTTGGCACTAACGAGACGTTCAGCCAGTTTACGACGGAACATAGACATCTTCTTACGCTCTTCTCCACGTTTTCCTTTTCCTGGGCTACCCATAGAAGCTTTGGCTTCAACGGCATCCTCTTTAGTGATACGACCACCTTTTCCTGAACCTTCAACGTTCTTGGGATCAATACCCTTTTCATCCAGGATCTTTTTAGCAGCAGGAGAAGGACTTCCCTTAGCGTAAGAATCTTGTTCTTGTTTCGGAGTACTTGATTTTGAAGGCTCTTCAGTTTTTGACTCAGCCTTATCACTGTCCTTTTTGTCTTTAGATTCTTCCTGCTTTTCCTTCTTCTCCTTTTCCTTTTCTTCTGATTGTTTCTCGTCCTTCTTCTCGCTTTCACCCTCATCATCTTTCTCCTCGCCGTCATCTCCAGGTTTCTCAGCGTCGGTATCGATAAGACATACTACCTCACCTACTTCCACTACATCACCTTCTTCAGCTTTGAGTGTGATTACACCGCTGACTTCAGCGGGAAGTTCCAGAGTAGCCTTATCACTGTCTACTTCTGCAATTGCCTGATCTTTTTCAACGTAATCCCCGTCTTCTACCAGCCACTGTGCTATTTCAACTTCAGTGATGGACTCCCCGGGTGAAGGAACTTTCATTTCGTAGGCCATGATTATTCTTGTTTTATATTGGTTCCTGAAATTCAGGAAAATCGTTGTTCTTAATTATTTTCTTCTTCGTTCAAATCTTTATCGAATACACTCGAGATCACACGCTCATGACGCTTTTTAAAACGCACAGAACTTCCTGCGGCAGGTGATCCATAGAATTTACGGCTGCATACTCTGAATTGTCTCGCCTCAGGGAAGTGCAGTAAAAGGTGCCCGTAGGCTCCCATATTACGCGGTTCTTCCTGAGCCCAGACGATATCGTCTGCATTTTCATATTTTTCCAATATCTCACGCATTTTAGAGGCCGGTAACGGGAATAATTGTTCCAGCCTTACCAGGGCAACATCATCGCGTTCGTTCTCCTCTCTATGCTTAAGCAGGTCATAATAGAATTTTCCGGTACAGAAAACAAGGCTTTTCACCTTTTCTACACTTGCATCCGGATCGTCCAGTAAAGGCTGAAAACTTCCATTTGCGAATTCTTCTTTTGTGGAGATCACTTTTGGATGCCTTAATAAACTTTTTGGAGTGAAAATGATAAGAGGCTTTCTGAATTTCGCCTTCATTTGTCTCCTTAAGATATGGAACATATTCGCAGGTGTGGAAACATCTGCCACATACATGTTATCCTTTGCACAAAGCTGAAGGAATCGTTCCATCCTACCTGAAGAGTGCTCAGCTCCCTGACCTTCATACCCGTGAGGTAATAACATCACGAGTCCGTTCTGAAGTTTCCATTTATCCTCTGCTGCAGAGATATACTGATCTATCATGATCTGTGCTCCATTCACAAAATCCCCGAATTGTGCTTCCCAGATAGCCAGTGTAGTTGGACTTGCCATGGCATAACCATAATCGAATCCTACCACCCCATATTCTGAAAGAAGGGAATTATAAATGAAGAAATCTCCGTCCCTGTCTTTAATATTGTTATGAAGAATGATCTCTTCTTCACTATCCTCTACTTTTACTATAGCGTGACGGTGCGAGAAGGTACCTCTTTCCACATCCTGACCACTGATCCTTATATTGTAACCTTCAACCATCAAAGATCCATAAGCCAGATGTTCGGCCATAGACCAGTCTAACTTATTATCCTCAAAATACATTTGTTTCCGTCCATCGATGATCTTTTTGATCTTTCGCATGAACTTCTTGCCTTCAGGTAATTTGGAAATTGCATCGGCTACTTCGTCAAGTTTTTCGATGTCAAATGTTGTATCTACATTTTCCATCATTTCATCTTCCTGAACGTTCTCAAAGCCATCCCATTCATCCTGCATGAATGGTGTTATCCTGGTGGTCTTTTCCTTTTTTGAATCTTCTAGATTCTCTTCCAGAGCTGCTTTATACTTTTCCTCAAGCTTCTTGAGATAATCATCATCTGCTACTCCTTCCTTTTTTAACTTTTCGAAATAGATATCCCTGGCATTTTCATGCTTGGAAATCGCTTTATAAAGCTTAGGCTGAGTAAATCTTGGTTCATCACCTTCATTGTGACCATACTTTCTATATCCAAGCAGGTCTATAAATACATCCCTTTTGAATTTCATCCTGAAATCCAGTGCGAAGAGAATGGCATGAACCACTGCTTCGGCATCATCTGCATTTACGTGAAGCACAGGAGAAAGTGTCACTTTCCCTACATCGGTACAGTAAGTCGAACTTCTCCCATCCAAATAGTTAGTGGTAAAACCTATCTGGTTATTTACCACAATATGAATTGTCCCGCCGGTTTGATAACCTTCCAGCTGGGCCATTTGAATAATTTCATAAACCACACCCTGCCCTGCTATAGCTGCATCTCCATGAACAAGTATTGGAAGAACTTTAGAATTATCACCTTCATAGCGGCGATCCTGCTTAGCCCGCGTGATCCCTTCTACAACTGCTCCTACTGTTTCCAGGTGAGAAGGATTGGGTGCGATATTTATATTTATTTCGTTTCCGTTATCTGTTGTACGGCAGGAGGTCCAGCCAAGGTGGTATTTTACATCCCCGTCAAAGATATCCTGTTCATAATCTTTCCCATCGAACTCACTAAAAATATCCTTGGCGCTTTTTCCGAAAATGTTAACCAGCGTATTTAAACGCCCGCGATGGGCCATTCCCATCACAAATTCTCTAACTCCAAATTCTGCGGCCTTTTCAATAAGAGCATCCAGTGCAGGAATAAGGCTTTCGTTACCCTCAAGGGAGAAGCGTTTCTGTCCTACATATTTTGTATGAAGGAAAGATTCGAAGGAAACTGCCTCATTTAATTTTTTAAGGATCTGCTTTTTTCGATCTTCATCGAAGTCCGGCTGATTCTCATTGATGTTCAGTTTGCTCTGTATCCACTCGATCTCTTCCGGTTTCCGGATGTACATGTACTCGATACCGATGGACTCGCAGTAAACCTTTTCAAGATGCTTAATGATCTCCTTAAGGCTTTTAGGTCCTATCCCAAGGATCTCCCCGGCATTAAAAGTCCTTTCCAGGTCACTTTCATCCAGGCCGAAATTGGAAATATCTAGCGTTGGTGTATACTTTCTTCTTTCCCTTACAGGGTTTGTTTTGGTAAATAAATGCCCTCGGGTTCGGTAACCATCAATAAGACGGATTACCTGAAATTCCTTTACGACATGTTCCGGGATCTCACCTTCAGCAAAATCCACAGGTGCTTCACTCAATACCTCTTCAGAAACCCCGTCTTGTTGCATTCCGAAGTCAAATCCTTGAAAAAAATACAAAAAAATTTTATATAAAAAAAAAAAAA
>CAYWAB010000075.1:0-3137 GCA_964456105.1 uncultured Christiangramia sp.
TTAAAGTTTTTGCAATTTTGTTTGGGCTGGTATGTTTGTATCAGCTGTCTTTTACCTTTATTACTAATAAGGTAGAGGCTGAAGCTGAAGAATATGCCGTACAGAAGGTTGACGAAACTGTAGAGAATTATTCAGAACGTCGCGATCTTGCTGAAGCAAGGTACCTGGATTCAATCGCAAATGAGGATATCATAGCGGGAATCTCATATAGCGATGCAAAAGATAAAGAACTAAACAAAGGGCTTGACCTAAAAGGAGGTATTAATGTGATACTTCAAATCTCGGTTAAGGATATTTTGATTGGTCTTGCTAACGATTCGAACGATCCTGCATTCCGGAAAGCACTTTCTGAGGCCGATGCCGCTCAGACTGATAGCCAGGAGAACTACATCGATCTTTTCTTCGAAGCATTTAATAATATTCCAAATGCACAATTAGCTTCACCGGATATTTTTGCCAATAAGACTTTAAGTGATGAGATCAACTTTAACATGACCAATCAGGAAGTTGAGCCGATCATAAGACAAAAAATAGATGAATCTATTACTTCGGCTTTTGAGGTTCTTAGGAAGCGTATTGACAAATTCGGTGTAACTCAGCCAAACATTCAGCGTCTGGGTAGCTCTGGTCGAATTCTTGTAGAATTGCCAGGAGCAAAAGATATCAGCAGGGTTAAAAACCTGCTTCAAAGCACTGCCCAGCTGGAATTCTGGCATGTATATAAAAATAATGAATTTGGTAATTTCCTTGTTCAGGCTAATAACAAATTAGCTGATATGCAAATGACGGAGCAGGAAGAATCTGCTGAAGAAGTGGATACTACTCAAACCTCAGGAGATACTGAGATCGATGAGTTGCTTGCAGATGCAGAGGATACCACACAGGTGGATACTGGTAATAATCCGTTATTCGATCTAATGGTTTCTCCTGGTTTTCAAGGTGGCCCTGTTTTAGCCACTTTTAAAGTCCAGGACACTGCACAAGTGATGGATTTTCTTACTAAACCACAAATTAGATCTTTACTTCCTTCCGATCTACGTTATGCAAAATTCGTTTGGGGTGTAGCCGATGATGAAACCCAGACTACCGGTTTATATGCATTAAAAGGTAATAGAAACATGGAGCCACCTTTAAGTGGTAGTGTGATTACAGATGCTCAACAAACCTATGATCAGTTAGGTAGAATAGCTGTGGATATGCAAATGGATGGTACCGGAGCTAAGATCTGGGAAGACATGACCCAAAAAGCATATCAGGAGCAAAGTCAGATTGCAATTGTACTTGATAATATAGTTTATTCGGCTCCCGGAGTTTCTACAGGTCCTATATCTGGAGGTAGAAGCCAGATTACCGGGGACTTTACCATCACTGAAGGTCAGGATCTTGCAAATGTTCTTAGAGCAGGTAAACTTCCGGCTTCTGCTGAAATCATTCAAAGTGAGGTAGTGGGACCATCATTAGGTCAGGAAGCAATTGATAGCGGTATAAACTCTTTTGTAATTGCGCTTATCCTTGTATTGCTTTGGATGATCCTGTATTACGGAAAAGCAGGTATCTATGCTGATATTGCTCTTGTAGTGAATATACTTTTCATCTTCGGCGTGCTTGCAGGATTAGGTGCTGTTCTTACACTACCTGGTATCGCGGGTATTGTATTGACCATTGGTATGTCGGTTGATGCAAATGTTCTTATTTTCGAGCGAATCAAGGAAGAACTGGCCAAGGGGAAAATGCAGAAAGATGCTATTAAAGACGGATTCAATAACGCTTTATCTTCAATTCTTGATGCAAACATTACCACTGGATTAACAGGTCTTATCCTTTTTGTTCTTGGAACTGGTCCAATCAAAGGATTTGCCACAACCTTACTTATAGGTATTGTTACTTCCCTGTTTACTGCGATATTCATAACCAGATTATTTATTGATGGTTACGGTAAAAAGGGTAAATCTCTTCCTTTCGCAACTGCTCTTACAAAGAATCTGTTCACAAACATGAATATCGATTTCCTTAAAAAGAGAAAGGTTGCATACGTAGTTTCCGGTTTATTTGTCCTTATAAGTATAGGATCTCTCTTTGTACAGGGGCTAAACCAGGGTGTTGATTTCGTTGGAGGTAGAACCTATACAATTCGTTTCGCTGAAGATATTAATCCAACCGAAGTTCAGCAAGCTTTGGTGGCCGAGTTTGGAAGTGCTGAGGCGAAAACATTTGGTCCAGATAACCAATTAAAAATTACAACGAAATATCGTGTTGACGATGAAGGGCCACAGGTAGATGAGGAAATTCAACAAACACTGTTTAACTCATTAAAACCTTATTTCCCTTCAGATATTACTTATGATGAATTCGTAGCGGGATCAGATGAGAAAGCAATCGGAATAATGCAGTCTATGAAAGTGGGTGCTACAATTGCGGACGACATAAAGAATGCCTCTTTCTGGGCCGTTTTAGGGTCTCTTATAGTTGTTTTCCTTTATATCCTTCTTAGATTCCGTAAATGGCAGTTCAGTTTAGGAGCTGTTGCGGCAGTCTTTCATGATGTATTGGTAGTATTGGGTATATTCTCTTTATTGTATAAGATAATGCCATTCAATATGGAAATTGACCAGGCATTCATTGCAGCGATTCTTACCGTTATAGGTTACTCATTAAACGATACCGTGGTTGTGTTTGACCGTATCAGGGAATACGTTAACGAGCATTCTTCATGGCCGCTTGGGAAAACCGTTAATGCTGCCTTAAACAGCACGCTGAGCAGGACCCTGAATACCTCGCTTACTACTTTAGTAGTGCTTCTTGCGATCTTCATTTTTGGAGGAGAAAGTATTAGAGGATTTATGTTCGCGCTTATAGTTGGTGTAATAGTAGGTACTTATTCTTCATTATTTATTGCAACACCAGTGATGTTTGATAGTGTAAAGAAAAAATCTTCTATAGAAAAGAAAAAGAAAATAGAAGAGGAGCAGAAAAAAGCTACTGCCTAAACAAAATATATTTAGATTTTAGATTAAAATAAGGCTTTCCAATTTGGAAAGCCTTATTGTTTTTACCTTCTTTTGAATTGCTTTGGTTCACGGATGGAGACTATTAAATTCTATTCTTTGATGAGAATGTATGTCCTGAGCAACTCAAAA
>CAYWAB010000075.1:3237-13584 GCA_964456105.1 uncultured Christiangramia sp.
AAAGCCTTTATTTTGAAAGGAGATTCAATTCAATGCTTTTAAATAGCATAATGTTCTAGGCCTGGAAGGATCCTAAAAAAAGCCAAAAATTAATCAAGCCTTTGGAAACTTATTTTGTCTTTCGATTCTAAATTCCAGATATCAGATAACCCAGCCTTTATCTCCAGGACAAATTTAGCAGGACCTTCTGAGGAAAGACTGCGTTCGTTCATGGGCTCTGCATTTTTTTGAATATTAACCAGGCTGCTATCGGCATCAAAGTAAATTATATCCAGTGGGATATAGGTGTTCTTCATGTAAAAGCTCCTTTGGCCTTCAGAATCGTATATGAAAAGCATTCCCTGATCTTGTTTCATGCTTTTTCTATACATAAGTCCGGTTTCTTGTTCATAATCCGATTCCGCGATCTCGATATCAAGTTTTTGGATCGTATCTCCCGAAGATTTGATAAGGTACAGTTCGCCTTCCTTTTTAAAGGTGATAGGTTCAGTTTGAATACTTTTTCTCTTGCTTTCCTGTTTGCAGGAAAAGGAAATGGTACTTATTATTAAAATGGTAGAAAATCTTAATAATCTTCTTTTCATACAGCAGTCCTTCTTTTACGTGGTCGGTACATGAAATAGAGACCTGCGATTACGAAAGGTATGCTCAGCCATTGTCCGGTATTGAATAACCAGGTAGCTCTTTCTTCTACTTGGGGTTCCTTTACAAACTCTACAAAGAACCTGACGGTCCATAACATTACCAGGAAGAGTCCAAAGATATAACCAAGCTTAAAGCGTTTTTCAGTTTTCCAGTAGATATACCATAAGATGATGAAAATTACCAAGTAACAGGCCGACTCATATAATTGTGCAGGATGTCTGGCAAAATCCTCTCCCAGTTTTTCGAATACGACTCCATAATCTGAATTAGTAGGTTTACCGATGATCTCAGAGTTAATAAAATTACCTATTCGTACAAATATTGCTCCACTGGCTACCGGAATTACGATCCTGTCCAATATCCATAAGACAGGTTTGTTAAGTATTCTCTTGGAATAGATATACATTGCTATTATGATACCTATAGCGGCTCCGTGACTGGCTAGTCCTCTAAATCCGGTGAATTGAAATTCAGGTTCGAACCTTACCGGCAAGAAGATTTCCAATAAATGATTTTGAAAATATTCCCAATCATAAAAAATCACATGGCCCAATCTCGCACCAATCAAAGTAGCAAGAACAGTATATATAAAAAGTGAGTCTAGTTTTTCGATTTCAATGCCTTCACGGGTATAAATGCTTTTCATGATATACCAGCCTAATCCGAAGGCGATTAGAAACATTAGGCTGTAATAGTGTATAGTTAAAATTCCCAGATCCAGTCCTTCTGAAGGATTCCAGCGAATGGCGTTAATCAACATGCTTATTTTTTTGCTTAGCCGTAAATATACATATTTGGCAATTCTTTAGCTGTTTTTTTGAGTCGATTTTGGAGGGACGGGATCATAACCACAACCTCCCCAGGGATTGCATCTTGATATTCTTTTAATACCCAGCCATGTACCCTTAAAGGGACCGTGGATTTCTATCGCTCTAATCATATATGAAGAACAGGTAGGTTCGTACCTGCAGGTTCCGGGCGTTAGAGGAGAAATAAAATTTTTATAGAACCGAACCAACAAGGTCAGTGATCTACTTAACCAACGATTCAGCATTATTTTATTTATTTACTGGATTGTAAAAGTGGTTCCTTCTTTTCCATCTTTTAACTGAATACCCATCTCCTGTAACTGATCTCTTATCTGGTCACTTAACGCAAAATTCTTATTATTCCTTGCTTCAGCTCTCAGTTGAATTAATAATTCAATAGTTCCGGATAATTTGTCTCCATCGTTTTTAGTCTCGGAGGCTGAATCTGAAAGTCCTAAGATGTCAAACATGAACGCATTCATACTTTCTTTAAGTCGATCCCTGTCCTCGGAGGTGATTTTTAATGAACCGTCTTTAATACTATTGATTGCTTTTACCGCATCGAATAATTTAGCAATAAGAATCGGACTATTAAAATCATCGTTCATCGCATCATAACAGGATTGCTTCCAATTTTCAAATTCAAAATCAGACTGACTTGAAACAGTCAATTCTTCTATAGAATCGTAAGCCTCCATTAAACGGTTGAAACCTTTTTCACTTCCCATTAATGCTTCACTGGAAAAATCAAGTATGCTTCTGTAATGCGCCTGAAGAATAAAGAACCTTACAACATTTGGTGAAAATGCCTTTGTAAGCACGTCATTATTACCAGAAAAGATCTGTTCAGGAAGGATGAAATTACCTGTACTCTTTGCCATTTTTTTACCATTTAAGGTTAACATGTTTGCATGGAGCCAGTAATTAACCGGAGATTTGCCTGAGGCTGCTTCCCCTTGGGCTATTTCGCATTCGTGATGGGGGAATTTAAGGTCCATTCCTCCGCCATGGATATCAAATTCTTCTCCCAGGTATTTGGTGCTCATTACCGTGCATTCCAGATGCCACCCCGGAAATCCATCACTCCAGGGGGAAGGCCATCTCATGATATGCTGCGGTTCAGCCTTTTTCCATAAGGCAAAATCCTGCGGATTCTTTTTATCGCTTTGGGCAGTAAGTTCCCGGGTATTAGCGATCATGTCTTCAATCGCTCTTCCGCTTAACTTTCCATAGGCATGATCTTTATTAAACTTGATAACATCGAAATAAACAGAACCATTGGCCTCGTAGGCATAGCCTTTTTCGAGGATGGTCTTAATGATCTCTATTTGCTCAACGATATGTCCTGTTGCAGTAGGTTCTATACTTGGAGGGAGATTGTTGAATTTTCCTAGAATGTTGTGAAAATCTACAGTGTACTTTTGTACCACCTCCATTGGTTCAATTTGTTCCAGTCTTGCTTTTTTAGCAATACGATCTTCACCGCTATCGGCATCATTTTCCAGGTGTCCCGCGTCGGTTATGTTTCTAACATATCGCACTTTGTATCCAAGGTGTTTCAAATACCTAAAGACCAGATCAAAGGATATAAAGGTGCGGCAATTACCCAGGTGAACATTGCTGTAAACCGTAGGTCCGCACACATACATTCCAACATTACCTTCATTAATTGGGGTGAAAGTTTCCTTTTCCCCGCTCATAGAATTATAGAGTTTCAGGTTTTGTTCCTGGTATAGCGCCATGTAATGATAGAGTTTTGATTTATTAGAACGAGGTGTCTAATTTAATATAATCTAAAAATTCTCGGCGAATTTCTTTTTGCTTGAATGCACCTCCAAATTCACTGGTCACTGTGCTGCTTTCAATATCTCTTATTCCACGGCTATTCACACAAAGATGTTTGGCATCAATAACGCATGCGACATCTGGAGTTCCAAGAACATTTTGGAGTTCGTGTACTATCTGCATCGTCATTCTTTCCTGAACCTGTGGTCTTTTTGCGTAATAATCGACGATACGATTCATTTTGGAAAGACCTACAACGGTACCATTTGAGATATATGCTACATGTGCTTTTCCAACTATAGGAAGTAAGTGATGTTCACAGGTAGAGTAGACAGTGATGTTCTTTTCCACTAACATTTCACCGTATTTGTATTTATTGTCAAATACGGAAGCTTTAGGTTTTCTTTTGGGGTGAAGGCCGGCAAAAATTTCATTTACAAACATTTTAGCCACTCTAAGCGGAGTCCCTTTAAGGCTGTCGTCTGTAAGATCCAGGCCAAGGGTTTCCATGATGTGTTTCACATCTTCTTTAATAAGATCGATCTTTTCTACATCGCTTAGATCAAAGGCGTCTTCCCTTAGTGGTGTATTTGCACTACTGCTGGCATGGGCATCGCCCATTTCTTCAATATCATTCAAAATCTTATCTACTTTCATGCTTTTTTTGCAATAATAGTCGGCAATAACCGTATTAGCTTGCAAAGATACATATTTATAAGGTTTTTGTTAGTATAGAAAATCAATTCGGCTTTACTACCCAAAACCTTAATATTTCATAATTTGCAGTAATTTAGGACATTCATTAAGATGCGGCAAAAAATCTTAGCATACCTTATTCTTCTACTCGTTCTTATTTCAATTAATGAAGTACGAGCTCAGGGATCGGTATGTGCAGATATTGAGCCTTTCTGTGCGGGAGATGAACGGCTTACGTTTCCTAATTCAAATCCTAACAATAGTGATCAAACTAGCGGGGAGATTGGGCCTTATTATGGTTGCTTAATACAAACACCATATCCTTCCTGGTTCTTTTTACAGGTAGAGGACGGGGGAGATCTAATCTTTACAATTTCACAGTACAGAAATGAAGATCTTACAGGCGCTCCTTTAGATGTTGATTTTGCGGTTTGGGGGCCTTTTGAGAGAGGACAGGAACTTTGTGGAAGAGATGCTTTAAATATGCAAAATCTAATAGATTGCAGTTATCTACCGGAAGCTGTGGAAACAATGACCATTCCTAATGCTCAGTCTAATGAGGTATATGTCGTAGTGATTACAAATTTTCAACAGGAGGAAGGGTACATTAGTCTTCAACAGGTCAATACTAACGGCGGGTCTACAGATTGTTCCATTTTGGACGGAAACCTTGGTGATAATATCATAGTTTGTGGGGAAGATGAATATGTACTGGATGGAACTTCTGAAGGGGTTGAGATTTACCAATGGTATAGATTTAATGAGTCTTCGGGCGAGTATGAACTTATCGAAGGAGAGAATGGACCAACCCTTACGGTAACAGAATCTGGAGATTACCGATTGGAGGTTAGCGATCTTGTTGGTGAAAGCTCAGACCGTGATGATGTGACGGTTACTTTTTATGAAAATCCCTTGATCGGGGAGACTCAAGAGCTTTATGGATGTGAGGAAAATGTCGAAAACATCGATCTTACAAAAAATTCACCAGACCTTATTCAGCCCAATCCCAATCCTTCTGATTATGAGGTTTTATACTATGAAAGCGAAGAAGATATCGCTAATGGAGATCCTATTTTATTTCCCCAGAATTACCCTTTCGAAGAGGGAACCACGATCTACGCAAGAGTTAGAAGTTTGGAGAGTGGTTGTTTTTCTGAGGTGCAAAGTTTTAATTTATCGGAATATGTTTTCCCGGATATTCAATTGCCGGAAAGTATAGTATTTTGCGTCGATCTGGATGGAAATCTGCTTAATGAAGTAAGCATTTCCAGAGATCTAGGCAGTGAATTTGAATACGAATGGTTTATTGGTTCAGAGGTACTAAGCCTTAGTCCTACTGTTTTATTCCAGGAATTTCCTGGATCCTCAGCGTTGGAGCTTCTTATCACCCATATTGATACTGGGTGTGAGCTACTTCTATCCACTATTCCCACGGCAGTTAAGAGGCCTTCTTCCGTAGCTATTGATATTTCGGGCTCCGATTTTGGAGATGGTTATGTGATCGAGGCTACCCCTGTTAATGATGAAGCCAATGAAGATGCTGCATTTGAATACCAAATCGATAATTCTCCATGGCAATCCAGCAATATTTTTTCTGAGGTTCCACCGGGATCACATATTGTAAAAGTCAGGGAGATAAACGGTTGTGGTATTACTTCTAGCGCTGAATTCTTTCTGGTTGGATATCCCAGGTATTTTACTCCCAATTCTGATGGTTATAATGATTCGTGGAATATAGTTTCAGATAGTAATCTTACAGTTCGTAGGTTATATATTTTCGATAGGTATGGTAAAATGCTTAAGCAAATAGATCCAAATAGTGGTAAGGGCTGGGATGGTACATTTAATGGTAAACCTTTGCCTGCCAACGATTACTGGTTCCGGATAGAATTCGTAGATGAGAAAACTGGAGGTTTAAATATTTATTCTGCTAATTTTTCACTGATCAGATAAAAAAACATCCCTTGCTATGAGGGATGGTTTAATTTAATGATTTTTATCTTCTCGCCGCTTACAAACCGAAACTTACAGATAAGATAACATTGGATAGGTCTGAGTTAAAATTGATTCGATCTGTAAGGCCTGTATTGTAAATAGGGGTTCTTCTGGTGTAATTCGCCGTGCTGTATGCAAGATCTATATTTATATTTCCCAAATTATAACCTATACCGCCGGTATACCCCGTTAATTCACCAACCCTGTTTTCGTCCTTAAAAGGGCTTTCCTCGAATCTGTAGCCTGCTCTTAGGCTCCAGTCGGCTATTCTGTATTCTCCACCTATTCTGTAGGTAGAAGCGGCTTTCAAATTATCCCGAATTTCAGCGTTCAAATTGCGATAACTTGGATCATTTTCAGGTCTGAATTCTGTATTCGAATAGTCTTTACGACTATAATCGAAACTTATTAATCCCTGCTTACCGAATAAATAAGAAAGACTTCCTGTGACTTTGGATGGAGTCCTTAAGCGGTATTCAGGATAAACATTAATTATATTTGGAGCTACAGTTACAAACTCATCCTCCGGACTATTGGATTCCAGGTATTGGGTAGTTTCTTCCCGTACATTGAACCATACCGGAGAATCATAGGTGAGGCCTACTCTAAATGTTTCCCCCAATTTAGCAATACCGCCAAGCTGAAAAGAAAAGCCATCTCCATTGGTGCTTAAATTATTTCCAAAATATACCTCGGTGGTGGCGCTTCCCGGGTTATTATTAAACTCCCTGAAATCGGTGGAACTTTCGTAATTGATAAAATGAGAGTTGAGGTTAAATCCTAAATAGAGAAAATCCTTATACTGTGTGGCAATGTTAAAAGTTAGTTTACCATTTAATCCTGTAGCTACATAATCATAACGCTGATCAAAAGTTCCAGGCTGTATCAAGGAGAAGTAATCGGTGTTATCAGGATTGTCCACTTCAGCTTCCACTACATATCCCTGGTAGCCGAGGAATGCCTGCTGGGCAGCAAAACCGTAATCGTTTCCTAAAAAAGAATATAGATCTGAGATACTCTCATCGCTTCTGCGTTGCAATAAGTCTAAAGGTACTCCATTAGCATAATTCAGGAAATACTGGTCTATTGAGTTTGAAGAAATACCCTGGGCTCTATAATTTTCATCAAATACCGCCGATGAATTATAATTGACCCCCAGAGCAAATTTTCGCCAATTGTTATCATTTGGTCCTGTAAAGATAAAGACTCCTCCGGCATTTCCCAGTTCCAGATTAGAGTCATCTGAATAACTCAATCCATTATTATACTGAATGTCGCTTTCAAGATTTCTAAATCCTAAACTAATTGATGCACTACTGGATAGAAATACAGCTGAAGAAGCAGGGTTTAAAGAAATCGCGGATAGATCGCCTCCAAGAGAACCAAATGCCCCACCCATGGCAACAAATCTGGCCGTTCCTGAAAGTTCGCTTTTGGAATATCTGTATGCATCATTTAGATCCTGGCCTTTACTTGTTAGAAAAAAGGAAAGCAATATTATTAAGGGAAAAATTCTTTTCATGATGAGAGCGTTTATGATTTATAAAAAAACCTTACAGACGAATGGACTGTAAGGTTTTTTATTGAGTTTTAAAATATTATAGTCCACCACCGCGGCCTCCTCGACTACCGCCACCTCGGGAAGAACCTCCGGAACTTCTGGAAGATCCTGAACTTCTTGAGGAACTACTTGAACTTCTTACAGTTCCAGATGAAGAACTTCTACGGGATGGGGATGAAGAATACCAGCTATTATTAGTTCTTGAAGAGGAACTGTTATCATAGGCTCTCGAATTACCCGATTGCCTGCTATATTCGTACGATGACCTAGTAGCGCCTGTTCTTCGATTAGTTCTGGTATATATTTGCCTATCGTTACTGGAAACGCTGTTTCTAACCCTTGATGTTCCATAGTCTGAAGATCTCGAGTTTCTTATTTCACGGATTCTTCTGGAATAGGATGAAGTCCTGTCTCTTGAAGAAACTTCTCTTCTGTTTATATCACTGTTATAGTAAACGGGAGAATTCCTTCTTCCTCTGTTATAGGCGATGTTATTATATGGGTATCCATATGGATAATAGTGATAATTACCGAAGAAAGGTCTGTAAAAACCACCGAATCCGTATCCAAATCCGGCATTCCAGTAATTAAATCCGTATTGAAAGGCTCCCCATGAACCTCCCCAAAATGGGTCCCAGAAAGGATCCCAGAAAGGACCATAGAATGGATTGAAAGGGTTTCCGAAATTACCCCAGCCAAAATTACCATAACCTAATCCCCAACCCCATCCGGCTCTCCACGGAGAGAATCCAGTATTTATATAGGTGATTGAGTAAGTATCCGGATCTGATCCCCACGGGGCATTACCACCGTTATAGGCAACTCCTCCATCCTGATACATTTCATCCTGGTATCCAGTGTTTGATGAATAGCTGTCTATATCTGTGAAAACTTCATCTTCAAGAATCTGTCCATACATTTCTGATTGTTGTGCAAACAGAGTTTTGTAATAAGAATTATTGTTATTTGGTTTTACCTCAGTGGGTTGCTGTTGTTCCCAGATTCCAGGTCTGGACTCACCGTAAATACCGTCAGCTTCGTAGCCAGAATACTGGTAAGAGCTACAGGAAGATAATACTAATAGTACTACGGGTACCATTAGAAGGCTTAGTTTATTTTGGATTGTGTGATAAAGTTTCATCGGTAATTCTTTTTAATTGTTGGGCACCACAAAAATGTTTAGTTTTGCCCGAACAGGTTAACGTGGATACGTTAAAAAGATACAAGTTTTGTGCCAAATAACAAGTAATGGGTAAGAATCTAACAAAGAGAAGCGAAGATTATTCTAAATGGTATAATGAGCTGGTAGTGAAAGCCGATCTGGCTGAGAACTCTGCAGTTCGTGGATGTATGGTTATCAAACCCTACGGTTATGCCATATGGGAAAAGATGCAGGCAGAATTGGATAGAATGTTCAAGGAAACCGGTCACCAGAATGCCTACTTCCCTCTTTTTGTTCCGAAGCACTTATTCGAGGCGGAAGAAAAGAATGCTGAAGGTTTTGCTAAGGAATGTGCTGTTGTCACGCATTACCGACTTAAAAATGATCCTGATAATAAGGGTAAACTTATTGTGGATCCGGAGGCTAAGCTCGAGGAAGAACTGGTAGTAAGGCCAACGTCTGAAGCTATTATCTGGAGTACGTATAAGAACTGGATACAGTCTTACAGGGATCTTCCTATTAAGATAAACCAGTGGGCTAATGTTGTACGATGGGAGATGAGAACCAGGCTATTTTTGAGGACTGCTGAATTTCTCTGGCAGGAAGGTCATACTGCCCATGCAACCAAACAGGAAGCGTTGGAGGAGACAGAACTGATGAACGATATTTATGCAGAATTTGTTGAGAATTTTATGGCAATACCTGTTGTAAAAGGTAGTAAAACTGAAAATGAACGGTTCGCAGGTGCCTTAGAGACCTATTGCATTGAGGCTCTAATGCAGGACGGTAAAGCATTACAAGCTGGAACTTCTCATTTCCTTGGTCAGAATTTTGCAAAAGCCTTTGATGTGAAATTTGCCACAAAGGAAGGTGGTCTGGAACACGTTTGGGCTACATCATGGGGTGTCTCAACACGTTTGATGGGAGCTCTGGTGATGACTCATAGTGATGATAATGGATTAGTACTTCCACCGAAACTTGCACCAATCCAGGTAGTCATTGTTCCAATATATAAAGGAGAAGAACAATTAGCTGAAATATCCAAGGTAGCTGATGAGCTTGTTACTGATCTTAAAGCTGCAGGAGTCTCTGTAAAATATGATGACAGAGATACTCAAAAGCCTGGTTGGAAATTCGCTCAGTATGAAATGCAGGGTGTTCCGGTAAGATTGGCTATTGGACCGAAGGACCTTGAGAAAGGAACTGTAGAGTTGGCCAGAAGAGATACACTAACAAAGGAGTTTGTAGATAGAAGCGAGGTCGTCGAAAAGGTTAAAACATTAATGACCGAAATTCAGGATTCGCTTTACAATAAGGCGAAAAATTACAGAGAAGAGCATACTACAGAGGTCGATACTTTCGATGAGTTCAAAAAAGTTTTGAAAGAGAAAGGAGGTTTTATTTCAGCACATTGGGATGGTACTTCGGAAACAGAAAACAAGATAAAGGATCTTACAAAAGCAACCATTAGATGTATCCCTTTTGATCGTGAAGAAGAGTCCGGTAAATGTGTACTAACAGGGAATCCTTCCTCCGGCAGGGTGTTATTTGCAAAGGCTTATTAAAAATTTTAAAAATTTTTATTCAACATTTGTGACATTGAAAAATAGTTGTATTTTTGCATCCGCATTTGAAACAAAAATGGTCCGTTCGTCTAGGGGTTAGGACGCCAGGTTTTCATCCTGGTAACAGGG
>CAYWAB010000076.1:0-13271 GCA_964456105.1 uncultured Christiangramia sp.
GGTTGATGGAATACTCGGTGATTTTGGGGTTTCTTCTCATCAGTTCAATGAAGCCGAAAGGGGATTTTCTACAAGATTCGATGCAAAGCTCGATATGAGGATGAACCAGGGGAGTAGTTTGAGTGCATTTGAGGTGATCAACGAATATGATGAAGAGCAGCTAAAAAGCCTTTTCTATGAATTTGCTGACCTAAAAAATGCTCCAAAACTTGCAAGGGTAATAGTGAGCGAGAGAAAAAATAATCCTATAAAAACCAGTGAGCAACTAAATGATCTTTTAAGGCCATTGCTTTTTAAAGGAAAGGAAAATAAAATACTGGCTCAGATCTATCAGGCAATTAGGATAGAAGTGAATCAGGAAATTGAGGTTCTTAAAGAGTTTTTATTGCAAACCGAAGAGGTTTTAAAGCCAGGAGGAAGACTTAGCCTTATTAGTTATCATTCTTTAGAAGATAGGCTGGTGAAAAGATATATAAGGAGCGGCTTGTTTAAAGGAGAACCAGAAAAAGACATGTTTGGGAACGTTTCCGTTCCTTTTAAAAAAGTGAATGGTCTTATAGTACCTTCTAAGGAAGAGATTAAAGAGAATAACAGGGCCAGAAGTGCCAAATTAAGAGTAGCAAGAAAACTGTAAATACAAATGAAAAAAGGTTTTTACAATGTTCTTAAAGCGAATTTTCTCATTAGTGAGGATGCTTATAAAAATTGGCGTTTTATAGTTTTCTGTACAGTACTGGCGATAGTGATGATCGCAAGTTCGCACAGTGCGGAAAGAAAAGTCCATCAGATTGCAAGATTGAATAATGAAGTTAGAGAATTAAGGAGTGAGCACATTGAGAGGCGATCAGATCTGATGAAAATAAAGATGGAGTCTACCATTACCGAAAAAATGGTATCAAAAGGGATAGGGCCTTCAGAAACCCCGCCCAATAAGATAAGAGTGATAATAAAAGAATAACCTGAAATGGCTACAACCGAAAAGAGCATACTGAATCGCATGTATTTCGTGGCTGGCTGTCTCTTCCTTTTTGCGATAGCTGTCGGGTTTAAATTACTTAATATTCAGTTCGTACAGGGCGAGCACTACAAAGCACTTGCAGAAGAACGAACCTTCAAGAATTTTAAAATTCCTGCGAACCGTGGAAACCTCTATGATACCAATGGAAATCTTTTAGCAACATCGGTTCCTAAATATGATATACGATTTGATGCGGTAACGGTATCAGATAAGAACTTTGAAAATAATATTGGTCCGCTTTCGCATTCACTGGCTAAAATGCTAGGGAATTCACCTTCTTATTACAGTCAGAAACTTAGGGCTGCAAGAGCGAATAACCAGCGTTATGTGCTTATCGCCAGGAATCTTGGCTATTCAGATTATATGAAGATAAAGGAGTTTCCAATGTTTAATCTCGGTACCTATAAAGGAGGAATGATCACCGAGCAAAGCACTGTAAGGGAACATCCACTTGGTAAAATGGGAGAACGAACCGTCGGTTATGAAAGAAGAGATGAAAATGGATATTATACTAGGGTAGGTCTTGAAGGGGCTTTTAGTCATTATTTGCAGGGTACAGACGGAAGAAGGCTGAAGCAAAAGATTGCAAAAGGACAGTGGAAGCCTATCAGTGATAATAACGAAATGGAACCCAAAGACGGGTATGATGTGATTTCTACAATCGATGTAAATATACAGGACATAGCCCATCATTCTTTATTAAGGCAGCTTGAATATTTCGAGGCAGACCATGGTACCGTTGTGGTGATGGAAACCAAGACAGGTGAGATCAAGGCCATGTCTAATTTAGGGCGCACCAAAGAAGGAACCTATTTCGAAAAAAGAAACTATGCCGTATATGAATCTCATGAACCAGGTTCAACTTTTAAGCTAATGGCGATGGTCGCTGCTTTGGAAGATAAAGTGGTAGATACAAGCCAGATCGTTGATACTGAAAAAGGGGTGGTAAGATTCTATGGCCGTGCGGTACGGGATTCACGGCATGGCGGCTATGGCAAAATTTCCGCTGCCAGGGCATTTGAGCTTTCTTCGAATACCGCTTTTACGAAAATGATCACAGAAGGATATAAAAACAATCCTTCAAAATTTGTTGATCGATTATACTCAATGGGACTTAACCGTAAGATTGGTCTTGAAATCAAAGGTGAGGGATCCCCCCGAATTCCTCACCCTCAAGACAAATCCTGGAACGGACTTAGTCTTCCGTGGATGGCTTTTGGTTATGGTGTTTCCCTCACACCCCTACAAACCTTAACCTTCTATAATGCAATCGCTAATGATGGCGAAATGGTAAAACCACGATTTATTAAAGAGGTTAAGGATCGTGACAAACCTATTGTTAGCCTGGAAAAACAGGTTGTGAATCCCGCTATCTGTTCTGCTGAAACCGCCAGAAAGGTTAGGGCAATGATGAAAAACACAGTCCTAAGAGGGACTGCAGAAAACATTTACACTGAAAATTTTTCTATGGCAGGAAAAACAGGGACCTGTCAGACAGAATACTGGATTGAACCCGGGAGATATATAGCCTCTTTTGCAGGGTATTTTCCTGCAGAAGATCCCAAATATTCCTGTATAGTAGTGATACATAAGCCTAACCGTAGAAAAGGTTACTACGGAAATATTGTTGCGGCACCTGTTTTCAAGGATATCGCGAGAAAGATATATACCGACACCCCTGTTATGGATGAGCTTGAAAATCTGGATCTAAATGATAATAAAGTGAATCAGGATTTCGAGCAGTATTATACCAAGATCCAGAATGAAAAATTATTAGTGCCGGATGTGACTGGAATGCCAGCCATGGATGCTGTTTCCCTTCTTGAAAATCTTGGTTTGAAAGTAAATATCAATGGAAAAGGTAAGGTAAAAAGACAGTCTGTTTCTGCTGGTCAAAAAGTAAAGAATAATCAAATAATAAATCTTGTATTAAGTTGAAAGTTCTAAAAGATATATTGTACAAAGTTAATATGAAGGCGGTTGCCGGGGATACCGGTGTAACCATCAGTAATATTCATTTTGATTCCCGAAGAGTTCAGCTTAATGATGTATTCATTGCTATAAGAGGAACGATTTCAGATGGTCATGAGTATATAAAAGATGCTGAAAATCAGGGAGCCTTAGCCGTGGTTTGTGAAGAGATGCCTTCTGATAAAATCAACGGAGTAACCTATATTGAGGTAGAGGATACTAAAAAGGCGCTTGCCTATATTTCAGCTAATTACTTCGAGAATCCTTCTGAAAAGCTAAAACTGGTTGGAGTTACCGGTACTAACGGAAAGACCACCATCGCAACTTTACTTTATAATCTATTTAATAAGGCTGGATTCAAATGCGGGCTATTGTCAACCGTAAAAGTTATGGTGGGCAATGAAGAACATACAGCCATAAGAACTACGCCAGATTCGATAACCATAAATTCTTATCTGAAGGATATGAACGATGCGGGTGTAGAATTCTGTTTTATGGAAGTTAGCTCTCACGGGATCGATCAGCACCGTACTACAGGTTTGAAATTCGAAGGAGGTATTTTCACAAATCTTTCTCATGATCACCTGGATTATCACAACAGTTTTGCAGAATATCGAGACGTGAAAAAGCGATTCTTCGATGAGTTACCTTCCTCAGCATTCGCCCTTACCAACGTAGATGATAAGAATGGGATGGTAATGATACAGAATACCAGGGCCAATAAATATACTTATGCTTTAAAATCTTTTGCTGATTATAAAGCTCAGATTCTTGAAAATCAATTCACAGGATTGCTTCTCAAGATCGATGATCAGGAACTATGGTCCCGATTGATTGGAAGCTTTAATGCATACAATGTGCTCGCAATTTATGCGGCAGCCGATCTTTTAGGCCTTAAGACTCTTGAAATACTAAGGATCATAAGTGAACTACATTCTGTTAGTGGAAGATTTCAGTATGTGGTTTCAGAAAATTATAAAATTACAGCCATAGTAGATTATGCACATACGCCTGATGCTTTAAAGAATGTTCTTGAGACCATTAATAGTATCCGTACCAAGAACGAGGAACTTATTACGGTTGTAGGTTGTGGTGGTGACCGGGATAAAACTAAAAGACCTAAAATGGGGCATATTGCTTCAGCCTTAAGTAGTAAAGTCATTTTTACAAGTGACAATCCAAGGACCGAAGATCCTGAAAAGATAATAGAGGATGTAGAAAGGGGAGTGGAACCACAAAACTTTAAGAAAACGATGAGCGTTACCAGCCGGAAGCAGGCAATCAAAACTGCTTGCCAGATGGCGGGACATAACGATATCATACTTATCGCTGGTAAGGGTCATGAAACGTATCAGGAGGTAAATGGAGAACGATTCGACTTTGATGATTTTAAGATCGTAAATGAATTTTTAAAACAACTGGATAAATAATGCTGTATTACCTATTCAAATTCTTAGAAGAAGAGTATCAGTTGCCGGGGGCGCAGTTGTTTGAGTTCCTGTCTTTTCGTTCGGCCATGGCGATCATATTTTCTCTGGCCATTTCTACGATATATGGTAAACGGATAATCAATTATTTAAGAGCCAAGCAAATAGGAGAAAGTGTTCGTGATCTCGGTTTAAAGGGGCAGTCTGAGAAAGCCGGAACCCCTACCATGGGAGGTGTTATTATCATAGTGGCAACACTTATACCGGTGCTTCTGTTTGCAAAGCTTGAAAACATCTATGTGATCATTCTCATTATAACTACGGTATGGATGGGAGCGATCGGGTTTATTGATGACTACATTAAAACATTTAAAAAAGATAAAGAAGGCTTAAAGGGAATTTTTAAAGTTGTAGGTCAGGTGGGACTTGGTCTAATAGTAGGGGCTACAATGTATTTTCATCCACAGATCACCACCAAAGAAGTAATTACAGAAACTACCCCAACAGAAAATGTAATTGCCCGTACTGAAGTGGTCGATATGGGGCCTGAAGAAAAGAATACCAGTACCACCATTCCTTTTGTTAAGGATAATGAATTTGAATATTCAAGCTTAATAAGCTGGATCGATCCTTCTTTGACTAAGTATGCATGGATAATTTTTATTCCCATTGTGATCTTTATCGTTACAGCAGTATCCAATGGTGCTAACCTTACAGATGGGATCGATGGCCTGGCAGCAGGTTCTTCTGCTATCATTGTCCTTACACTTGGAATATTCGCATGGGTTTCCGGTAACATCATCTTCTCTGATTATCTGAATATCATGTATATCCCAAGATCCGGGGAAATGACAATTTTTATTACTGCCTTTGCAGGTGCCCTTGTAGGGTTTCTATGGTATAATACTTTTCCGGCTCAGGTTTTTATGGGAGATACGGGAAGCCTGACAATTGGAGGAATCATTGCGGTTCTCGCTATTGCTACTCGAAAGGAATTATTGATCCCACTTTTATGTGGAATCTTCCTGATTGAGAATTTATCCGTAGTAATGCAGGTGTCTTGGTTTAAATATACCAGGAGAAGATATGGTGAAGGTCGAAGGATTTTCCTAATGTCACCATTACACCATCATTATCAGAAGCTTGGTAAGCATGAAAGTAAGATAGTCGTGAGATTCTGGATCATAGGGATCATGCTCGCGATATTAACGATAGTTACATTGAAAGTTAGATAAACTGTTTAGTGTGGGAAAGAAGATTGCGATACTTGGAGGTGGTGAAAGTGGAATAGGAACAGCTATTCTGGCTAAAAAAGAAGGATATGAGATCTTCCTTTCGGACAAGGCTAAGATCAAGGATAAATACAAAGAAGTTCTTAAAAATATTGAGGTCGAATGGGAAGAAGAAAAACACTCTGAGGAAAATATTTTTGACTCGGACGTGGTAATGAAAAGCCCAGGTATCCCCGATTCAGCTCCCTTGATTAAGGAGCTCAGGAAAAAGGGAATCCCTGTTATTTCAGAGATAGAGTTTGCTTCCTGGTTTACCAAAACCCCTTTGATCGGGATCACAGGAAGCAACGGTAAAACTACGGTTACCAACCTGGTGCAGCATGTGTTAAGCCAGGGAGAAGTTGATTCTGGAATGGGAGGAAACGTAGGGAATAGTTTCGCAAAAATGGTGGCTGAAGAGAACCATGATTGGTTTGTTTTGGAGCTTAGCAGTTTTCAGCTTGATGGCATTGAGAATTTCAGGCCAAATATTGCAATACTAACAAATATTACTCCAGATCATCTGGACAGGTATGATTACAAACTTGAAAATTATATAGAATCAAAGTTCAGGATTACCAAAAACCAAAACGAGGAAGATTATTTCATTTATGACGCAGATGATGAAAATATTAAGGAGTGGTTAAATAAAAACCCCATCAAATCTCAAAAGCTGGGATTTTCAACCGAAAGAGTGATTGAAAATGGAGCATATATAGAAAACGAAAACATTGTTGTAAAAATTAATAACACCAAATTTACTATGCCAACATCAGAACTTGCCCTCCAGGGTAAACATAATGCCAAGAATGCCATGGCTGCTGCGACGGTAGCACAATTATTAAAAATCAGAAAGCAAACCATCCGTGAAAGCATGGCGAACTTCCAGGGCGTAGAACATCGCCTCGAAAAAGTACTGAAGATCAATAATGTACTTTATATAAATGATTCCAAAGCAACCAATGTAAATGCAACATTTTATGCTTTGGAAAGTATGGAAACCGAAACTGTTTGGATAGTTGGAGGAGTTGATAAAGGGAATATATACGACGAGCTATTACCTCTTGTGAATGAAAAGGTGAAAGCTATTATTTGTCTTGGCATAGATAACGATAAAATCATTAATGCTTTTGGGAATTGTGTAGATACCGTGGTTGAAACGAATTCAATGAATGAGGCAGTACAGATCGCATACCGATTAGCTCACAAAGGAGATACTGTGTTGCTATCTCCTGCCTGTGCAAGTTTTGATCTATTTGAGAATTATGAGGATAGGGGAAGGCAGTTCAAAGAGGCTGTCAGGAATTTATAGCCTTGAAGTTATTTCAGGAATTCAATTTAAAGTCTCGAAATTAGTAAAACCGAGCCTAAAGGAAAATAAGAATAAGGGAAGCAATTAAATGAGCACTGTTTTTTCAAATCTAAAAGGAGATAAGGTTATCTGGGCCGTTGCCGGGTTGTTGGCTATATTTTCATTTTTACCGGTTTATAGTGCCAGCAGTAACCTTGCATACCTTCACGGAGACGGAAGTACCTCAGGTTATCTGGTAGTTCACTTTTTCCATTTGGTTCTTGGATTTTGTCTGCTCTTTGCCGTTCATAAAGTACCTTATCATTATTTCAGAGGGATATCTATTCTGGTGTTACCTGTAGTTATTATACTTTTAGTATTCACTATCGCACAGGGAACAACCATAGATGGATCTTACGCCAGCCGATGGATCAGGATTCCGGTGCTTAATGTTTCTTTTCAGTCATCCACACTGGCTGCAGTAGTGCTTATGGTATATGTCGCCAGGTACTTATCCAAGATTACCGAAAAGACCGTCACATTTAAGGAAACAATTCTTCCTCTATGGTTGCCGGTTTTTAGCGTATTAATATTAATTTTGCCGGCCAATTTTTCTACCACGGCAATTCTTTTCGCAATGACTTTGGTTTTAATGTTTCTTGGCGGTTATCCTATTAAATATCTATCTGCTGTAGTTGGGATTGGTATCGTTATGCTTGGGATATTTATTCTTACTGCGAAAGCTTTTCCTGGTTTACTTCCAAACAGGGTTGATACCTGGACCAGTAGGATCGAAACTTTTTTTAACGATGAAGAAGGTCAGGAACAATACCAGGTGGAAAAAGCAAAGATCGCAATTGCTCAGGGCGGCATCACAGGAACCGGAATAGGGAAAAGTGTTCAAAGAAACTTTCTGCCCCAGTCTTCTTCCGATTTTATTTATGCGATAATAGTTGAGGAAATGGGATTAATTGGAGCTTTCGGGGTAATGCTGGCCTATCTTTTATTGCTTTTTCGGATTGTGATTGTGGCTACCAAGGCCAATACTATATTTGGAAAGCTCGTTGTGATGGGAGTGGGATTACCTGTAGTTTTTCAGGCATTGATAAATATGGGGGTCGCAGTTGAATTATTTCCGGTCACGGGACAAACTTTACCGCTGGTTAGTAGTGGGGGTACTTCTATTTGGATGACCTGTATATCGCTAGGCATTATTTTAAGTGTGAGCGCCAAAAGAGAAGAATTAAAAGAATCTGAAAATAGGGAAATAGAAGGGGAAGAGGATAATCCTCTGGATATTTTAAGTGAAGCTATATGAAAGATGTGTTAAAGGTCATATTATCTGGTGGAGGAACAGGAGGACATATTTATCCTGCTATTGCTATAGCAGATGAGATAAAAAGTCGGTATCCGAATGCCGAGATACTCTTCGTTGGAGCTAAAGACCGTATGGAAATGGAGAAGGTTCCTCAGGCTGGCTATAAGATCGAAGGGCTTTGGATAAGCGGGATAGACAGGTCTTTTAGCTTGAAGAATTTTATCTTTCCTTTTAAATTAATGAGCAGTCTCTCAAAATCCAGAAAGATCATAAAATCATTTAAACCTGATGTTGTTATAGGTACCGGAGGCTTTGCTAGCGGACCGTTATTACGGGTAGCTGTGTCTAATGGTATACCCACGCTTATTCAAGAACAGAATTCGCTGCCAGGGATCACTAATAAGATCCTGGCAAAACACGCAAACACCATTTGTGCAGCTTATGAGAAAGTAAAAGAGGTATTTCCATCAGACAAAACGGTCATAACAGGAAATCCGGTGAGAAAGGACTTGCTTGAGATAAATAATTTAAGGGAAGAAGCTATCAATCATTTTAATCTTTCAAAGGATAAAAAAACCGTCCTGGTTCTTGGGGGTAGTCTTGGGGCTCGTAGAATAAATAAACTCATTGAAACCTATTTGAAAAGATTCAGGGAAGAAGATGTTCAGTTGATCTGGCAAATAGGGAAACTTTATTTCGATGATTATAAGAAGTATGAATCTGAGAGTATAAGGACAAAGGAATTTATTAACAGAATGGATTATGCTTATGCTGCGGCAGATGTTATTATTTCAAGGGCAGGAGCAGGAAGTGTATCTGAATTGTGCATAGTTGGAAAACCCGTATTATTTATTCCATCTCCAAATGTTGCCGAAAATCACCAGGCAAAGAATGCAATGGCGGTAGTAGAAAAGGATGCAGCACTAATGATTACTGAGGATGAGCTCACGGAGAGATTTGATCCTTGTTTTTTCAGTTTTTTGAAGGATGAAGCAAGACTGAAAAAGTTCTCTCAAAATATTAAAACTCTGGCCTTACCTAATGCGACTTCAGATATTGTTGATGAAGTGGAGAAACTGGTGGAAAAGAAGAATAGCTAAATGAAGGATTTAAACCACATAGAACATTTTTATTTCATCGGAATAGGTGGGATTGGAATGAGTGCGCTTGCCCGATATTTTAACGGGAAGAATAGGTATGTGGCAGGATACGATAAGACTTCTACTGAACTTACCAGGAAATTGGAGGATGAAGGTATAAATATAGTATACGAAGATAAGGAAGAATCTATCCCTTCAAAGATCTTAGAAAATCCCCAAAATTGTATTGTTGTTTATACTCCAGCGATCCCAAAAGATCATAAACAGTTTGCCATACTTCAATCCAAACGTTTTGAGATTATTAAAAGAGCACAGTTGCTTGGAGTAATAAGTTTTAACAAGTTCACTCTCGCAGTCGCAGGAACTCATGGTAAAACTACAACCACTGCTATTCTTGCTCATTTATTAAAAGAAACAGGCGCGAAGGTCACAGCATTTTTAGGAGGTGTAAGCGAAGATATTCAATCCAACCTGGTTATGAAGGGGGATGATGTGATTGTGGTTGAAGCCGACGAATTTGATCGGTCTTTTCTGAATCTTTCGCCAAATTTTGCGGCCATAACCTCGATGGATGCGGATCACCTGGACATTTATGGAGAAAAATCGGAGCTCGAAAAATCATTTGTAGAGTTTTCAAAAAGGATTCCGAAGGACGGAAAACTTTTCATAAAAAATGGTCTGCCCCTGGAAGGCTTGAAAATCGGTATCGAGGATGACAGTGATTATAAAGCATATAATATTAGGATCAAGGATGGGTCCTATGTTTTCGATCTTAAAACACCTTTCATAAACTTAGAAAATTTAAAATTTAATCTACCCGGTAAGCATAATTTACTTAATGCAATAACAGCTCTGGCAATGGCCATCGAATACGGTCCCCCAACCGGCAACGATGATCTTGCCGGAGCTTTATTTAGCTTCAAAGGAGTAAAGAGAAGATTTAGTTATAAGATAAGAACAGAAGATCTTGTGTTGATCGATGACTATGCGCATCATCCAACTGAGATTTCTGCTGTTCATCAGGCGGTTCGGGAAATGTATCCGAATAAAAAAGTTTTAGCGGTTTTTCAGCCCCACCTGTTTAGCCGTACCCGTGACTTCGCGGAAGAATTCGCCTCAAGCCTTTCAGAATTTGATAGGGTTCTCCTGCTGGATATTTATCCTGCAAGGGAATTGCCAATTCAAGGGGTTTCTTCCGCCTGGTTGCTGGATAAGATTAAAAACCCTCAAAAAGAACTCGTTTCTAAGGAGGATCTGAGTGGAAAAATAAAAGAATATAGACCTGAAGTTGTAGTAATGATGGGAGCCGGAGATATCGGGGAAGAAGTAGAAAAGGTTAAGGAAAGCTTGCAGTATGAAGCGTAGTTTTGGTTACATAAAAGCTCTTTTTTTAGTACTGGCAGTTTGCTTTTTATTCGGCTTTGCAGAAAAAAGACATAAAAACCGGAAGATAAAAGAGGTAACTGTCAGATTCACAGAGAATGAAAACCTTTATGTGACCGAGGAGGTGGTTAATAAATTGTTAATACAAAATAAAGCCTCCGTCTCAGGTATAGATAAAGAAACTTTAGATTTGAATAGGGTAGAGACCCTTTTAAATAAGCATGAAATGATTGAAAACGCAGAAGTTTATTTCACATTGGACGGAAAACTTGAGGCGGAAGTAAGTCAAAGAAAACCTATAGCGAGAGTAATTGGAAATTCTTCATTTTACCTAGATAGAAATGGGGAGATCATGCCACTTTCGAGATTTTATTCGGCAAGAGTTCCCTTGTTGTTTGGATTCGACGGAAGTAATGTTCAGAAGGCTTATCCAATCGTAAAGCATATACGGGAAGATGAATTTCTAACTAAACAGGTGATCGGTATTAATCGCGTTAATTCCGATAGCTATGAGTTAGAACTAAGGGAAAGGGATTTTAAGGTTTATTTTGGGGATACTTCCAACGTAGCTTTAAAATTTAACAATTTCAAAGCCTTTTATAAAAAAGCGCAAAAGGATAAAAAATTAGATACCTACAAAAGAGTGAACTTACAATTTGGGGATCAGGTTGTGTGCACTAAAAAATAGTATATGGAACAAAGCGATATTGCAGTAGGGTTAGATATTGGGACAACCAAAATTGTGGCTATGATAGGTCGCAAAAATGAATATGGGAAGGTAGAGATTATTGGGATAGGTAAGTCCAAATCTCTTGGGGTTCACCGTGGCGTGGTAAATAATATTACCCAGACCATCCAGTCTATCCAGCAAGCAATACAGGAGGCAGAGGCAGATAGTGGCCTTAAGATAAGTGAGGTGGTCGTAGGGATCGCCGGTCAGCATATCAGAAGTCTACAGCACAGTGATTATATCACCCGTCAAAATCCGGAGGAAGTAATAGATGCCGACGATATACATACACTTTGCAATCAGGTTCATAAATTGGTGATGCTTCCCGGGGAGGAGATAATTCATGTGCTTCCACAAGAATTCAAGGTAGATGGGCAGGCAGAGATCAAAGAGCCCATTGGAATGTACGGAGGTAGATTGGAAGCCAATTTTCACGTTGTGGTAGGCCAGGTTTCTTCTATCAGGAATATTGGAAGATGTGTTAAAAGTGCCGGTCTGGAACTTTCAGCAGTAACTCTTGAACCTCTTGCTTCGGCAAATGCCGTTTTAAGCCAGGAAGAAAAGGAAGCAGGAGTGGCACTTATAGATATTGGAGGAGGAACGACCGATCTTGCTATTTTCAAGGACGGGATCATTCGTCATACCGCTGTAATTCCTTTTGGGGGTAATGTGATCACCGAGGATATCAAGGAAGGTTGCTCCATAATTGAAAAGCAGGCCGAATTATTAAAAATTAAGTTTGGTTCTGCCTGGCCGGGTGAGAATAAGGATAACGAAATTGTCTCTATTCCTGGTTTAAGAGGTAGGGAGCCTAAGGAAATAACCTTAAAGAACCTTTCTAAGATCATTCATGCGAGAGTTGTGGAAATTATAGAACAGGTATACCTGGAGATCAAGAATTATGGTCATGACGAGCAAAAGAAAAAACTTATTGCAGGATTGGTTCTCACAGGGGGTGGGGCACAGTTAAAACATTTAAAGCAGCTTGCCGAGTACATTACCGGCATGGATACCAGAATAGGTTATCCAAATGAACATTTAGCAGGAACCAATGACGCTGAAACAACCAGTCCGGTTTTTGCTACCGCAGTAGGATTAGTAATGAATAGCCTTGAAAAAGGGCAAAGTAGGTTTCAAGAGGAAAATGAAGTTTCAAAGGATTATGGTTCAGACAGGAGAGGAGAGCAGCATGAAGTTGAAGATTCAGATTTAGAGGAAAAGGAAACAACCAGTAAAAAAGTGGCCCGAAAGAGCATTTTTGACAAATGGGCAGAAAAATTCAAGGATTTTTTAGACAACGCAGAGTAATAAAGATACAACCAGTAAAACAGAGTTTATGAGCAGTACAGAATTTGGAGACATCTCTTTCGATTTACCTAAGAATCAATCGAACGTCATCAAAGTGATTGGAGTTGGCGGTGGAGGAAGCAATGCCATCAACCACATGTTCCAGTTAGGAATTAAAGGGGTTGATTTTGTGGTTTGTAACACCGATTCCCAGGCACTTGAGAACAGCCCGGTCCCTAACAAAATACAGTTGGGTGTGACTTTAACTGAAGGACTTGGTGCAGGAGCGAATCCGGAGATAGGTGAGAAGGCCGCTGTGGAAAGTTTTGACGAGATCAAGCAAATGCTCGATTCCAACACCAAAATGGTATTTATTACTGCCGGGATGGGTGGTGGTACTGGTACCGGGGCAGCACCTATCATTGCCAAACAGGCCAAGGAACTGGACATATTAACCGTTGGGATCGTGACCATT